>NZ_JAGYGK010000010.1:0-269201 GCF_019947395.1 Pseudomonas sp. BF-R-26
GCAGAGTCCTGCGCTCGCTGGACGGGGCGGTCTTGGCAATGACCCACTGCCTGAAGGACTCGGCGTCACCCGGTTTATAGCCCAACGCATTTTGTCGATCCCTACCCATGGCATGCAGGATCGCTCCAAGAAAACCCTCGTCCTCATGGATCGGTTGATCCGAGGCATCCCGTACCCGGTACTTTCCGGCCTCGTTTCGAATCAATACCCGAACCTGCGTCGCATCCTCGGGGCCCGCACTGCAACGAAGCTCCCCATCAAATGCACCCTCACGAATTTCAATGCGCAAGTCGCCGAATGTGTCGGTGTAGGTTCGCAACGTCCCCAGCAGCAGGCGTTCGGTATCAATGTTGATCAAAGCATCCTGGTACAGGCCCTGGGCAGCCCGAACCGATTGCGTCTCGAACTGAAGCTCCCGTGCCCGGGTTTTCAGGCGCAACGGCAGACGTCGTTGTTGCGTCATCTGTTGTTGTTCTTGGAGTGTGGCGCCCTGGATGATTTTTTCCGCAACAGGTGTGGGGAGGTCGGGGAAGTCGATGAGCAGCAGGGTGACGTCGGGGGATACTACTTCGGCGACTTTTGCGGATGCGCCGAGGCGCTGCAAGGTATCGGTCAGCAGTGCGGGGGACGGGGCGCGATCAACGTGTACCCTGCGCAACACGGTTTCATCGGTGCTGCTGATCTGGCGAATCTGTTCCAGCTGCGTGTCGGTAAACGTGTCGACGCGGTGACCGATGCGACGCATCAATGTCGTGCCTTCCCAACCGCGCGGGTTTTCCGTTTCGCTGATCCAGGCGCCTTCACCGTTGTGGGTGAGCGCCGGACCATAAGCATCGGGGCGTTGCGGATGCTTGATGCGGTGCTGGTCGCTGTCCGGGGCTTTTTCCACCTCAAACAATTGACCATCCAGCGGTAGCAGGCGCTTGCCCTGGTGTTGATACAGGCCGAGCGTATCCGGCCGGGTGTCGCTGGGCAAAGCCACGCTGGGTGGTTGTTGATAGGGCGCGAGATCCGGGTTCCACAAGCGGGTCTTGCCATCGGCCAGTTGCACCGGTTTCAGCCCTTCGACAAACGACGAAAGCTTCTGGTTCACCACCTTGCCCACTGTTGCACCCGCGGCGAAAGCGCCCAGCTGAACAATGCTTTCAAGCACCCCGATGGCTTGTTCACCGGCTTCGGCCAAATGGCCTTCGGCCAGGTCGACAATGCCCTCGACCACTTCATCCGTCAGTTGATATGCCGTGTACGCCAGCATCAGTTCGCCCAAGCCGGGCACCAAGGGAGTCGCCACCAGCAACGCGACATTGAGAATATCCGAGAGCATTTTTTCCAGATTGTCCCACCAGGCCCAGCGCGCCATGCGATCGGCATAGTCGGTGGAAATCACGATGTCTCGCGCGTCATTGAGAATCTTGTTCAGCTTCTCCTGGTAGAGGTACTTCCACAGCTCGCCGTCGAAGCGGGTCTGGCGATCATCCTCGATCTTCGACAGGCTGAACTGCAGGTTCGGGTTGTCCACTGGTGTCTCTCGCCAGCTCGGCGTGTTCGGACCGGGGGCAGCCTGGTGCCATTTCACTTGGCTCAAACGTGCGTTCAGCCTGGCGAAAAAAGCACCGCGCTGCGAGTGAGTAATGAACTGACTGAAAAATGTTTGATAGCGTCCTGATCCCGGTGTTGGCGAGGCTGGATCATCCCGTAACTGGCGGGTCAGCTCGGCCATGAATTCGATGGATGAAGGGTATTCCTTGAGCGGATGTTCGGGGTCGTTGGAGACATAGGCAATCAGTGGCTCGGGAACTTTGCTGGTGAGCACATCGGCGGTGATCAACACGATGCCGGTCAGGGCAACGTCCATCATCGCCAGGTTGTAGTAGCTGACGGCTTTACCGTTCCATGTCGGTTTTTTTTGCTCATTGAGCATGTCCTGTACAACGGCGTAGGCGTGTTGGCTGAGGTCTTTTTTCATCAGTGCCATGCGCGCGGCAGCTTTTAATGCACTTTTCTGGCTTTGAGTGACCCGGTAGCGCAGTACATTGCTGGCCAGCCTGTCGGCCGGTAGCAGAAACGATTTGAGATGTCGTTCGTATTGAGCACCGAGGTTCAGATCGCGACAGAGTGTCTTGAACTGATCGATGCGCATTTTGTGCTTGATGGGTTTTGTTCTGAAATGCCCCCGGTTGTCTGGGCGGGTAATGAACTCGGAATCCGTGGTGAAGATTTCGCTGCTCGAAAAGTTGTGCAGCGCCGCATCGAGCAGGGACACCGTGCGGCTTTGAGTGCCGGCCGCGAAGTCATGCACCCACCAAGACGTTTTCACTGGCGCATACAGGCGCAGCCAGGTTTCCTTCACATCTTCTTCCAGGCCAAATCGGTCTTTCAGGGCTTTTTTCAGAATCGGTTCGGCGAAGGCGTGGACGTCTTGCAGGCCGCTGAGCGCCTTGTCCACGCTGTTCTGCGCGACCCAATAATCCTTGATGTCTTCCTTCAAACGCTGGTGTTCGGCTGCCGAGGCGGTTTTGTGCCAGTCGGGAAGATTCAGCCTGACAGTTTTCAGCGCACTGACGCGTTGCAATGATGCATCGGTGAGCCACGGGGGTATGGCATTACGGATTAATTCGTGATGAGTACTTTCAGGTGTAAGCGGGGTAATCGGCATGGGGTTGTCGTCCAGTCATCCATGATAGGACGACCAGACTAGGCAAGGGGGAGCGCTGAAAAAAGCGCAAATATAAGCAGGATTCGGGCAGCGTTTACGAAGCGATGCTTTCAATAATCAAGAGCGAAAAATACATAGTTAACACCACGCTTGAAACAGCGGCTGAAACGCCCCGTTAGCGTTCAGCCGTTGTCACCGTGCCCTGGCACAACGTATGAGTGCCGGGTTGCAGGTAAGGCGAAAGAATCGGCGCCATGCCCTTGAGCACTTGCGTAGGTAACGCGGAAGTGAACTTGAAATTCTCGGCCGTACGCCCGGGGACATAGGCGGTGAGGGTACCGAAATGCCGGTCGCCAATGTAGAACACGAAAGTCGCGGTACGGTTGATCGATTTCGAGCTGAGAATCCGCCCGCCGGAACCGATGGCCTCAATGCGGTTGTCGCCAGTACCGGTTTTGCCGCCCATGGCCAACGGGCTACCGTCAGCCAGTTTGAAACTGCCCGCCACGCGTTTGGCCGTGCCGGCATCCACCACTTGCGACAAAGCCTCGCGCATGGCCGTTGCCACCTCGGAAGGCATTACCCGTTTGCCGACATCCGGGTCATTGATCAGTTTGGTTTCGTACGGTGTATTTTCCGCAAAGTGCAGGCTGTCGATACGCAGTGTCGGCATGCGCACACCGTCGTTGAGGATGGTGCCGATCAGTTCAGCCAATGCCGCCGGACGGTCACCGGAGCTGCCGATGGCGGTGGCCAGCGAGGGCACCAGATGATCGAACGGATAACCGACTTTCTGCCAGCGCTGGTGAATGTCGAGGAATGCCTCGATCTCCAGCATGGTGCGGATTCGGCTGTCGCGGGCACCCTTGTGCCGACTCTTGAACAGCCAGCTATAGACTTCCTGGCGCTCGAACTGGCTGGCTTTGACGATCTGGCTGAACTTGGCGTCGGGGTTGTTCAGCAAGTAGCCGATCAACCACAGATCCAGCGGGTGCACCTTGGCGATGAAGCCCTGGTCTGGCAGGTCATAACTGCCAGGGCCATAACTCAGGTAGAGGCGCTCGAGGCGTTCGTCAGTCAGTTTTTCATTGAGCTTGGCGCCTTTGAGGTGCGAGCGTACGAAGTTGTTGAAGCTTTCCTGGTCGGCCTGGGGGAATAGATAACGATGCACGGCGGCCATGCGAATCGGCGTCGGGCGCATGCCGTCGAGAAAGGTTTCGAGCCGCGCCTGGGTGTCTTTGTTGCGGTATTTCTTCCAGAACTTCAGCAGAAACGAGGTGCCTTCTTTGTCGGCGAATGAGGCCAGGTATTCCTGACGCCGAGGGTCGCGATCGTCCTTGAGCAATTCGGCGCTGTTGTTGGGACCGGAATAGGTGGTGTAGCGCACCAGGTCACGCATCAGCCGAATGAACGGCAGGTTGATCGACTCACGAATGGCATCACGCAGGGTCGGCAGGCGACCGTTGTCTTCCTTGCGAAAGTTATTGAAGGTATGCAGCCCGCCACCCGTGAAAAAGGCCTCGCCAGGGCTGGCGGAGTATTTGCGATCCAGCGCGGCATTCAGCATGTTCGGCAGGTTTCGGTCTTTGTTCTGAATCAGGTAATCGACGGCCCAGCGGCTCAGACGGTCCTGGTCCGGGACCTCGACTTTTTTCAGTTCAGGGACGCTCATCTCTGCGTACTTATCGTGCAGCTCGGCGATGATTTGCAGGTATGTGGTGAGCACGCGCATTTTTGCCGTGGAGCCCAGTTCCAGCTTGCTGCCTTCATTGATGTCGAACGGCTGGTCGGTGCTGTCGGTCTGCACCCGCACTCGCGAGCCGTCCGGCGTCAGTTCGAACAGGGTGAAGCTGTAGCGCACCTGCGCGGTGCTGGTGGGTGTAAGCAGACGTTCGCCAATCAGGCCGATTTCCGCTGCATAAGTTGGGTCGGCCAGATGCTTGAGGTACGCAGTGGCCTGGGTTTGCAACTCGCCTTGCAAGGTGCTGGTGGCTGACAGGTCGAGGCGGTCGAGGTCATACAGCGGACGGTTGAGCAACCCGCCCAGGCGGCTGCGTGCCACACTGATGCCCTTGTTGGTTTCGATTGGCTGAATGGTGGGCTGGGTGGCCCAGTCGCGGTAAGTCACTTTACTGGCCAATGCTGCTGTCGCGAGTGGCGCATCAATCACGCCATTCTGCGCGAGCAGGCGAATATGGCTGTCGGTGAGACTGGCCAATTCATCACGGCCCTTGGTCAAGTAATGGGAAGGGCGACGCTGAGCGATCATCAGTGACAGCATTTCACGCAGGGCCAAGCCTTTTTCCGACAGGCTTTTCGGATCGGTGTTGGTGCTGGCCAGCCGTTCGTTGGCCCGGTTGAAATCGGCGCCGTACCAGACGCGCAAACCTTCGGCCATGCCATGCACTTCACCGTGGCCCGGTACTGCCGACAGCGGAACACTGTTGAGATAGTCGCGAATCACATTTTGCCGGGCCTGGAGTGTTTCCGGGCCCGCCTGATAGGCCCGCACACTGGCGGAAATCATTTGCCGGATCTTTTCCGCGCCCGACACGGTCAAGCCATCGGGCGAGTGTCGATATTTCTCCAGCTGAGTGGCCAGCGTGCTGCCGCCCGCCGACTGGCCTGGCAGGCGCAACAACTTGGCCACCTGGGACCACGCCGCCATGCCGAACCGTGGCCAGTCAACGGCCGGGTTGGCCAGAGGTTGACGGGGATCGAGCAAAAAGCGGTTTTCGATGAACAGCAAGCTGCTGACCACTACCGGAGGGATAGCCGCAAAGCTTGAATAGAGTTGTTGTGGATATTTGTACTGGTACAGCGGTGCCGCGCGGCAATCGGTGATCGACAGCCCGGCCTGGATTTTTTCTGCATAAGGCACGAAAAAGCCTCTGTCGCTGTACTTCATAAGCGCCGGGGAAAAGCGGGTTTGTGCCGACACCACGTAGTTGCGCTTGAGCAGGCGCGGCAGAAACTCATCCAGGGCGCTGTAACCCAAACGCTGATCGAACGGGCCCGCGCCAGGATAGCGAATCGCATCGCTGGGGCCGGGTTGCAGCTCGTATTTCAGCGAGGCGGCATATTTGCTGATTTCCCGGGCCTGAAACTTGGAGGTGCGCATTTCCTTGGCCGCAGCGAGGCCTAGGACAATCAGGATAATCAGCAGCAACAACCAGAACGCCCCCCAGCCGTGTCGGGAACGACGGGGTTTCTCAGGTAAAGGCGCTTCATCCACACGTTCAGTCGGAACCACAGTTTCACTCGAATCGGTTTGCCACAAAGCGCCCATAGTCGACTGATCCATTCACGCAGATTGATCGGACTTGTTTGAAGCTTAGACGGTGGTTGGCGTTGGTGAAAAAATTGTGAATAACCAAATATCGGGTATGCACAGTTCCTTGTGGTGAGGGAGCTTGCTGTAGTCAGGGAGTTTGCTGTGGCTAGGGGCTGCTGTGGCGAGGGGGCTTGCCCCCGTTGGACTGCGCAGCAGTCCCCAAAACTAGCAGCACTATGTTTGTATCAGGCATACCGCGTGCAACGGATTCACGACTGCTACGCAGCCGAACGGGGGCAAGCCCCCTCGCCACAACAGCCCCCTTGCCACAGAATTCCCTCACAGATGTGCTGTTCAGCGTTATAGCCAGCAGGCATCCCACAGCGGGTAATCGCCAATTTTTTCCACCAATCCTGCCCGTAACGGATTGGCAACAATGTAACGAGCAAAAGGCAGAAGCTCTTCGCCATCACGGATTGCTCTGTCGTGGTAGCCGGTTTGCCATAGCGGGCCACTTCGACCGGTCATTTTGTTCACTGCCTGGGTGCAGCGTGACTTGGTAGAACCGACAACACTGCCCAGATTGTTGTCTTGCAGCTGCATTAGCCAATGGAAGTGATCGGGCATCACAACCCAGGCGATTGAATCCACTAAACCCGCGTCGTGAACCCGGCGCAGTTCTGCGACCAGCAGACGTCCTAATTGCCAGTCAGAAAATATAGGTTGGCGTTCGTGAATAACAGCGGTGATGAGATAAGCGCGGCCGTTTTCGGAGGCTCTGCCAAAGCGCAGGCGATGAGAGTTTGGTTGAGTAGGCAATCCATTGCTTCCTTGCGTAAGTAGTCAACTTGACGCTTCTCAGGCTAGTTGCCGATTTCCTGGATCGGGGCCGTAATTATTGAGTGAATATTCTGATTCTTGCGAAGGATTAACTGCGGTGAGGGTGCAGTTATGCCCAGAGAGCTGTTGTGGCGAGGGCTTGCTGTGGCAAGGAGAGCTGTTGTGGCGAGGGGGCTTGCCCCCGTTGGACTGCGCAGCAGTCCCCCGAAACTTGAACCCTCGATGTTGTGTCAGGCATACCGCGTGCAACGGATTTGCGACTGCTGCGCAGCCGAACGGGGGCAAGCCCCCTCGCCACAACAGCTCCCCCCCCACAGGAGGGGAGTATCGTCTGAAATAGCCGAGCTAGACGCATCAAAGAGATAAATGCTGCCTAGGTAGGGGCATGACGATGCACCATTGCTGTGCAATACTCCGCGCCGTTTCAGTGGCGAATAATCCTACATAAGTCAGGTAATGCCACTCCGTAAACCGCGCTTTTGCCGAGAGTTATGGCTGAATGTTGTGGTTTATAGAGTGAAAAACCCTGCTGGAAGCTTTTTATACTGCATGCCCGCTGATCTTGCAGGTTTTGGTCCTGCAAGACGTGTCTGCCCATGAAGCAGGCCCGGTTTCGCAGGCGCTGGCTTATCGGTCGGTGCTTCGAGACTCGGTGGTCACATCCAATAACAAGACGAGGTTGTACCTATGCCAGTCGGCAATCACCTGCCTCACGGCGAGACCGCTCAGGGCGGCCCGCTTAAACGCGAACTCGGCGAACGGCATATTCGCTTGATGGCGCTCGGTGCCTGTATTGGCGTCGGCCTGTTCCTGGGTTCGGCCAAGGCCATTGAAATGGCCGGTCCGGCCATCATGCTCTCCTACATCATCGGCGGTCTGGCGATCCTGGTGATCATGCGAGCCCTCGGCGAGATGGCCGTGCACAACCCGGTCGCCGGCTCGTTCAGCCGTTATGCACAAGACTACCTTGGCCCATTGGCAGGCTTTCTGACCGGCTGGAACTACTGGTTCCTGTGGCTGGTGACCTGCGTCGCGGAAATCACTGCGGTGGCCGTGTACATGGGCGTCTGGTTCCCCGACGTGCCGCGCTGGATCTGGGCATTGGCGGCGTTGATCAGCATGGGCTCGATCAACCTGATCGCGGTGAAAGCCTTTGGTGAGTTCGAGTTCTGGTTCGCCCTGATCAAGATCGTCACCATCATTGCGATGGTGGTCGGTGGCATCGGTGTGATCGCGTTCGGCTTCGGCAACGACGGCGTGGCGCTAGGGATTTCCAATCTCTGGGCTCACGGCGGCTTCATGCCCAATGGCGTGCAAGGCGTGTTGATGTCCCTGCAAATGGTGATGTTCGCCTACCTCGGCGTCGAGATGATCGGCCTGACCGCCGGTGAAGCCAAGAACCCGCAGAAGACCATTCCCAATGCGATCGGCTCGGTGTTCTGGCGGATTCTGCTGTTCTACGTCGGCGCCTTGTTCGTGATCCTGTCGATCTACCCGTGGAACGAAATCGGCACTCAGGGCAGCCCGTTTGTGATGACCTTCGAGCGTCTGGGCATCAAGACCGCCGCCGGTATCATCAACTTCGTGGTGATCACCGCTGCGCTGTCGTCCTGCAACGGCGGCATCTTCAGCACCGGGCGCATGCTCTACAGCCTGGCGCAGAACGGCCAGGCCCCGGCCGGTTTCGCCAAGACCTCGAACAACGGCGTGCCCCGTCGTGCGCTGCTGCTGTCGATCGGTGCCTTGCTGCTGGGCGTGTTGCTTAACTATCTGGTACCGGAGAAGGTCTTCGTCTGGGTCACCGCGATTGCCACTTTCGGCGCGATCTGGACCTGGGTGATGATCCTGCTGGCCCAGCTCCAGTTCCGCAAAGGCCTGAGCGCGAGCGAACGTGCCGGCCTCAAATACCGCATGTGGCTGTACCCGGTCAGTTCTTACCTGGCACTGGCCTTTTTGGTGCTGGTGGTCGGCCTGATGGCGTACTTCCCGGACACTCGCGTGGCACTGTATGTCGGGCCTGCTTTCCTGGTGCTACTGACGGTGTTGTTCTATGTGTTCAAACTGCAACCGACCAATGTGTCGCAAGGTGCGGTGCGTTCGGCTTCGTAAGTCGTAATGCCAGAAGTGCAAAAGCCCCGGTCGAGATGACCGGGGCTTTTTATTGGTTGGCGCGATTCCTGTGGCGAGCGAGCTTTTGTGGCGAGGGGGCTTGCCCCCGTTGGACTGCGCAGCAGTCCCCAAAAACCAGCAGCACATTTTTTATCAGGCATATCGCGTGGAACGGATTTGCGACTGCTTCGCAGCCGAACGGGGGCAAGCCCCCTCGCCACAAAAGCCCCTCCTCACAAAAGCTCCCCAGCCCAAAGGTTTGCTTGTCTCAATATCAGACGACGGCGATTTGAGTTGGCCGATTCAACCGCTTGTTGAAATCCAGCCAGGCCCCCAGCAATGCCATCAGCCCGACCCCCAGCAATGCACTGGATATCTGCATTGCCAGTGTGTTCCCACCCAAGGCGTTGAGCATGTCTGCCAACGGCGCCAGCAACACGCCAAGGCAGAACACTTCCAACGAGTAACGGCCCATGCGACAGCTTTGTTGCGCCAGCCAGTGTTGCGTCCAGCCGGTGTCCGGCAACAACCTGGCGGTGACGTAGGCGAGGGCGAGAAAATGCAGCAGGCGCGCCGGCGAGAGGTTGGTCTTGCTGATCGGATAGAGCCATTCGCCGAGCCGTTGGGGCATGAAGGCGTCATGCACGGTTGGCCACTTCCACGATACTGCGATCAGCCCGGTCACCATCAGATAGGTCAACGCGGCGATAAAAATCGGCAGCCGAGTCAGCGGCCGAGGTTGCTGCACCCGAGGCCTTTGCCCGTGGATCGCCACTGCGCCACCGAGAATAAACAGCAGCTGCCAGGCCATCGGATTGAAAAACCACACACCACCGTCGGTGCCCGTCAGGTTCCACTGGAGCCATGGCGCCAGCAGGTACAACGCCACCGACAACCCCACCACGTATTCAGCCTTGCGCAGCAGCATCGGTAGCACCAGCGGCAGGCCGAGCAGCAAAATAATATACAGCGGCAACGGGTCCATCAGGTTCGGCTTGAAGCGCAGCAACAACTCATCCATCAACGCCTGCTGCGGATTGCTGAGGAAATACTGCAAGCCCATTTCCTGCACCAGGTCTCGGGTTTCCACGTGGCTGTTGGCGAAAAACACGATGCCCATCAACAGCGCCAGCAAAAAGATATGCACCACATAAAGCACCCAGGCGCGTCGCAGGATTTTCACCGTGGCGACCATGAAGCCGTCGCGCCGGGCGATCTTGCCGTAGGCCAGCACGGCCGCGTACCCGGCCAGGAACACGAAAATCTCCGCCGCGTCGCTGAAACCGAAATTGCGCACCGTGAACTGCGCGAGCGGGTTTTGCGGCACGTGATCCCAGAAGATGAAGATCAGGGCCAGGCCACGAAAAAAATCGATTCGGTGATCGCGTTCAAACGTCATGACGGCGGGCTCTTGAACGGGTTGTGGATAAGAAGTGGCCGGCGAGCAAAAGATTCGCCGCACATTGGCGGCGCGCAGAGTGGCGTGATTCGCGGGCAATTGCAAAAGACGGATATTACTGAATATCTCAGTTGCCTATAGCGAACGAATTGGGACGGCATGTCCGTTGGTCTGCCGGGCAGTTCGCGCGCCAGAACGCCCCCTGATGGCGGCCTGACGAACATCTACACTTCGTTTTTCAGGAGTGTGAAACGTGAAAGTTTCGCTGATTGTTCCGGTATTCAATGAAGAGCAGGCGATCAGTCTGTTCCATCAGGCGGTGCGTCGTGAATTGAAACTTGACCCGTGTGAAGTCGAGATCGTGTTCATCAACGATGGCAGTACCGACCGGACGGCTGAGCAGGCCAAGGCGCTGGCACAGGTCGATGAACAGGTATTGCTGATCAACTTCTCGCGCAACTTCGGCAAGGAGCCGGCGTTGTTTGCCGGGCTGGAATACGCCACCGGCGATGCGGTGATTCCCATGGACGTGGACCTGCAGGATCCGATCAGCGTCATCCCGCAGTTGATTGCCGAGTGGCAAAAGGGCGCCGATGTGGTGCTCGCCAAACGCCGGAATCGTGACAGTGACAGTTATTTGAAACGCCACAGCGCATCGCTTTTCTATCATTTGCTGAACAGGATTTCCTACACCCGGATCGAAGAAAACGTCGGGGATTTCCGGCTCATGGACCGCAAGGTGGTCAATGTGATTCGTGCGCTTCCCGAGCATCAGTTGTTCATGAAGGGCGTTCTGTCCTGGGCCGGGTTCACCACGGCGGTGGTGGAATACGAGCGAGCCCGGCGAGTGGCAGGACGCAGCAAGTTCAATGGCTGGAAACTGTGGAACCTGGCGCTGGAAGGCATTACCTCGTTCAGCACTGTGCCGTTGCGGTTGTGGACTTACATCGGTGGCGGCATTTCGATCTTCGCGGTGCTGTACGCGGTGTACATGGTGCTGGACAAGATTTTCTTCGGTAACAGTGTTCCCGGTTATCCGTCGCTGATGACGGCCATTCTGTTTCTCGGTGGCGTCCAATTGATTGGCATCGGCATCCTCGGTGAGTATGTCGGCCGCATCTACATCGAAGCCAAGCACCGGCCCCGTTATGTGGTCAAAGACGTCATTGGCGGCAAAGACCGGATCGGGCTTTAGCATGGGCAGACTGGGCGACTTTTTCAGCAAAGAACTCGGGCGTCGTCGGGTCTGGCTGTTTTTCCTGGTCGCGACCCTTATTTATGTCATTCCGCTGATCCTCGCGGACTATCCCTACATCGATGACAACTGGCGCTCGCTGTCGGCCGGTACGGCCTGGGCGGGGCAGGGGCGGTTATTCACCGAGCTGTTCTACAACCTGCTGACGTTCAGCGATGCTGCGCCGAACATCTTTCCATTGCCGCTGTTGATCGCCACGCTTGCCATGGCCTCGGCGTTGACCAGCCTGACATTCCATTACTACCCGCAGCCGACGATATCCTGCTGCCTGGTGCTGTTGCCGCTCTGGTACAACCCGTTCTTTTTGCAGAACCTGTCTTATCAATACGACGGGCCGGCCAATGCCTTGAGTCTGGTGGCAGTGATCTACGCGATCACTTTTCGTCATCCCTCGCGCATTCTGCAATGGCTGGTGCCGGCCTTCCTGATTGCGCTGGCGCTGGGGTTCTATCAGGTGAGCCTGAATGTGTTTCTGGGCCTGTGTTGCCTGGAACTGCTCAGGGGCGCGAATGACAGATGGGCCTGGCGGCAGTGGTACGAATTGATCGGCTGGAAATTCGCCCAGGCAGGGCTCGGCGGGTTGATCTACAGCGTCACGGCTTATCCGTACATGAACCACGATCGCGCCTTATTGCTGAACTGGGCAGCAGAGCCTTTGCTGCAACTTGAAATCAACATCGGCCGGGTGCTGGAAAAAGTCGCGCTGCTGTTTCACGGTGGATTCACTTGGGTGTTCGCCGTGCTGCTGTTGTGTGCCCTTGTGGGTGGCGCACAGTTAGCCCGGAACGTGATTGAACGCCACGACACCGGGCTGAGAAAAATCTTGATGGGCCTGGTGTGCGTGCTGACGGTGCCGGTCGTGACTTTACTGGTGTCGGGGGCTGCGCTGTTTTTCCGCGACTTCAATGAAGGCGCCAGAACCTTGATGGGTTTCGCGGTCCTGTTGGTGCTGTTGTTCTATTTGAGTCATCTGGCGCTGGCGCCCATCCATGAGCGGCTGACGCTGCTGTTGGCGGTGCCTCTGTTGGCCATGCTTTCGTTGTCTTACGCCTATGGCCGCGTGCTGACGGTGCAGAACACCTTTGCGTCCAGCGCGTTGTTTTCCCTGGGGCATGACATTGCGGCCCAGCGGCAACTGTACGAGGCCAAGCGCATTTACCTGTCGGTGAGTTATTCCGATCACTGGCTGGTGGGCGCCGCGGGTTCGTTCAAGCAGATGCCGGTCTTGCATTATCTGCTGAACATCAACTTCTTCATGCTGGCCGAAAACCTGCCGAAGGCGGGCATCACCAACGTGGAGGTGGAGAGGGAACGGCATAACGCGACCCTGATGGGTTACCAGGGCTATCCGCCGCTGGTGGAGAGCAAGTTCTATCGCCTCTATCTGCTGGGCGATTACGGTTTTATCGTCATGAAAGAACCGACCCCGATCACCACACTGCAGTGGTGAGCCTGGTGATTACCTCTCCGATCCCTCTCGAAAGTTTTTCATCCCGGATGGCCGACAGGGCAGGTCTGGTGGCGGTGATCGTCCTCGCGTTGTTCGCAAGGTTTCACTCCATCACCGTGCCGGTCATCTGGTATGACGAGGCCTACAGCCTGCTGCTGGCCGAGGGTTCGCCTGCGTATATCTGGGCTACAACGGCGCGGGATGTTCATCCGCCGCTTTACTATGTCTTGCTGCATTTCTGGATGTTGCTGTTCGGCAATGGCGTGTTGGCTGCGCGATCACTGAGTGCACTGGCCGATGTCGGCACGCTGTTGCTGTGCATTAAATTGATGAGCCTGGTGACAACGCGAAAGGCGACCTGGATAGCGGCAGTGTTGCTGGCATCGCTACCGATATCGGTGCGCTATAGCCAGGAAGTGCGAATGTACACCTTGCTCGGCTTCTGGCTGATGGGCGCGACCGTGGCGCTGGTGTGCTGGGTCAGGGCCCCGGATCAAAAACGTTATCCGGTTTTTTACGTGCTGCTGATGACGGCTGCTTTCTACACGCATTACTTCGCCGCGCTGTGCGTTTTGGTGCATTGGCTTTGTTGGTGGCGAGTGCGAGATGGCGGTCGGTCCACGGCAATACCGTTTCGTGCATGGGTCGTGGCCAACAGTGCAATCGTTGTGTTGTACCTGCCATGGCTACCCGATTTCATCGATCAATTGCTGCGAATGGACGGGCTCGAGTGGATACCGCCGCTCACCTGGCAGACGGCGCCGACCTTCGTTTGGCAACTGGTGATGATGGAGGGAGCGGTCAGTCATTCATCCTTATGGCGGGTGTTGCCCTCGGTGTTGATCGTTGTTTGCGCCGCTGCGGCGCTGCTCAAGGCACGCCATGAGCGACCTTTCATCGTCTTGCTGGTGGGCTATTTCTTTGTGCCGGTGCTGACCGTTTTTCTGGTGTCGCTGATCGTGCCGGTTTTCAATGCCAGATACCTGGTGTTCGCTGCCGCCGCGTTGCCCCTTATCATTGCGCTCGCGCTGGATGCATGGAGCCAACGCCACGCCGTTCTTGCCGCTGTCGCCATGGCTTTGGTTTTATTGGCAGAAGTACACGGGCTTTCGGCGGTCTACGCGCAAACGGATGAGATGAACGGGACAAGCATTCGCAAAGACGCAAAACTGGACGCCGTGATCGCAGGTCTTGGCCGCGAAGTTCGTCCGGGTGACGAAATCATCGTGGATAACCTGTATTGGTACTTGCCGTTCACGTACTACAACTCGACCGGTATTCAACCGAGGTTATACGCCTTCAAACCACCGACAGGCACCCTTTGGGGAACCGCCGAATACGGTGGTTGGGCACTCATCCCTCGTCATCTGCATTCGATTTTCTTCGACGATTTTTCAACCTTGAAACTGAATGCCAAGCGGATCTGGTGGGTAACGGGCAACGCTCGCCCTGAACATGACGCCTTGTTTCCCAAACACTGGAAACAAGTGCTGATGCTAAAGGCAGGGGACAGTGAAGCCCGCTTGTTCATTCTTGATGTAACGCCAACCACCCTTGAGGCTGGCGTCAGAACGCATCCATCAGCACAACAATACAATCCCTCGCCTGGTAACCGTTGATCTGCGGCACCAGACGCCGAAAATGCTCAGACTGGCAATGAGCATCCAGCGCCGCCTTATTCGGCCATTGTTCGACGAAGATAAAGTGCCCCGGGTCTTTTTGATCGATGAACAGGTCGTAAGCAATGCAATCAGGCTCCAATCGAGTCTTCTCGACCAGTTCGGCGTACCACGGGCGAACGGTTTCAATGTATTCGGGTTTGATGAAATCTTGAGCGATTACTTTCAGCATCGTGTCCTTCCTTGGTGTTAAGCCAACCATCCGATGAGGTTGGCGTTCGCTTGCCCCCGTTGGACTGCGCAGCAGTCCCAAACGATTCACTGCATTCTTCCTGACAGTCTCATTTGCAGGTTTTACGGCTGCTTCGCAGCCGAACGGGGGCAAGCCCCCTCGCCACAGAGATCTCCTGTGTTAGAAACAGGATGTCAGGCATTCTGCGCCTGGAGAAAAAACGAAAACAGCCCGGATTGAGATTTGATCCCTTGTTCGGCTGGTCAGACAGCCGCTTTCGATTGCCGTACCGGCAACTCGACCCGAAAGGTGCTGCCTACCCCGACTTCGCTACGTACCGAAATATCGCCCCGGTGTTTTTTCACGATGCCATAGGACAGGGACAACCCGAGCCCTGTCCCCTGGCCCACCGGTTTGGTGGTGTAGAACGGGTCGAATATTTTTTGCAGGTTGTCCGGCTCGATGCCTATTCCCGTGTCCACGATCTCGATTGACACCGTTTCACCTTCAAGCCCGGTGCGTAGCGTGATGGTGCCCCGTTCGGGCCCTATCGCCTGAGAGGCGTTGACGATCAGGTTCATGATCACCTGATTGATTTGCGACGGCAGGCATTCGATATCGGGTAGCTTTTGAAACTCCTTCACCACATCGGCCTTGTACTTGAGTTCATTGGCGACGATGTTCAGGGTCGACTCGATGCCTTGTTGCAGATTGGCCCACTGCCATTCCTGATTGGAGTCCACGCGGGAGAAGTCCTTCAGGTCTTTGACGATCTGCCCGACCCGGCCAATGCCTTCCTTGGACTCCTTGATCAGCAGCGGAATGTCTTCGCGCAGAAAGTCCAGTTCCACCCGTTCACGTAACTGACCGAGACGGTCGATGACCTCGCTTGAGCCAATGGCGTTTTCCGCCTCCCGATAGGCATCGAGCATGTCCTGCAGTTGTTTGAAGTAGCCATCGAGGGTGCCGAGGTTGGAGGAAATGAAGCCGATGGGATTATTGATTTCATGGGCGACGCCCGCCGCCAGTTGCCCCAGCGAAGCAAGTTTCTCCGACTGCACCAATTGGCTTTCCAGTTGTTTGCGCTCGTCGATTTCCCGCTGCAACGCCTCGCTGGCCTGCTTGAACTGGGCCGTGCGTTGATCTACCAGATGCTCCAGATGGCTCATCTGAATGGACGCCCGCTCGGTCATTTCCCATTTGGTGAGCAGGGTGTTGGCCATTTGCTGGACTTCAATGTTGTCGAACGGCTTTTTCAGAATCAACAGGCGGTCGTGGGCGTGCAAGCGTTCCAGCAGTTCATCCCAGGAATAGTCGGAATAGGCGGTACACACTACAACTTGCAGCTGCGGGTCTTGCTGCCACAGGTGTTCGATGGTCTGCGCACCGTCCCAGCCTTCAGGCATGCGCATGTCGACGAAGGCCAGCGCATAGGGGCGGTTTTCCTGTAATGCCTGGATGAGTTTGCCCAGACCCTCCTGACCGCCATAGGCAGAGTCCAGTTCGAACAAGGCGCTGGCGGACTTCACTTCGTTGCCGAACAGCGCGGCCTCCATTTCGTCCAGCTCTGCATGCTGCGCTGATGTCGGGGTGAGGATCTTGCGAAAGTCTTCATGGATGGACGGCGTGTCGTCGATCAGCAGAATTCGTCGGTTCGAAAGATCGCTCATGCTTCCTCCATGACGGGTTTCAACGGGATCTGCAACGTGAACAGTGCACCTTTGCCTGGCCCGTCACTGTGGGCGGTGAGATGGCCGTTCATCTCGATCGCGGCCAGGGCACAGCTGTGCAGGCCGAAGCCGTGACCTTCCTTGCGGGTGGTAAAACCGTGGGCAAAGATCCGTGTCATGTTTTCCGGGTCGATGCCTTCGCCATCATCCTTGACGCTGATTTGCAGGATCGTGTCCTCGACGACTTTCACCCCAAGGGTCATTTGCCGGGGGCGATTGCTGAGGTCGGTCATGGCGTATTTGGCGTTGCTGATCAGGTTGATCAGGATCAGCAACAACCGGTGTTTGTCGCCCATGACTTGCGGTACGTCGCCGTACTCCTTGACCACCGTGACGTGATGCCGGGTCAGGGCGCCGGCGTTCATCCGCAGGGCGTCCTCCAGCAGTTCGCTGATGTACAGCGGTTCCACCAGGCTGTTGGCACCGGCATAAGACTGCTGGGTGGCGACGATGTCCTTGATGTGGTCGACGCTTTTGCTCAACTGAGCGAGTTCGTCGGTCATGCCCTGTTGTTCAAGGGCAATGGCGTCCACCAGTTGGTTCAGGTAACCGGGCAGCAGTTTTCCTTTCTCGTCCTGAGTCAAAAAGGTGCCCAGGTCGCCTTGATGCTCGTTGATCAGATGCATCGCCTTGGCCAATCCCTGGGCCTTGCTGCCACGCAACTTGCGGGTGACCAGGTCGGCCGAGATGTTCACGCTGTTGAGCACATTGCCGACGTTGTGCAGCACGTTAGTGGCGATTTCAGCCATGCCGGCCTGGCGTGCGGTGTCGAGCAATTCGCTCTGAGTATCCTTGAGTTCGCGGGTGCGCTCTTCGACCCGTTGTTCGAGTACGTCGTTGGCAGTTTGCAGTTCTTTGTTGACCCGGTTGATCTCCCCGAAGCTGCGCATCAGGCGAATTGCCATGTACACCAGCACCAGTACCAGCAGCGTCGAAAACACCAGCATGTAGAGGTGGTAGCGCCGGTTGGCCGCCTCGGTTTGCTGCTGATCCTTGTTCAGCAGAGCAGTAATGTCGTCCAGCCGTGCGGCTACAGGAACGGCTTCGATGTTTTGCAGCAGCCGATTGACCACGGGTTGTTCCCGCAGGATCAGCGCGATGTGATTGCTCAAGACATCGATCGGGCTATGAAACTGCTCCGGTAATCGTTCCTTGTTCACCTTCAGTTTGTTCAGCCCGACCAGGATATCGGCCGCTTTGTCGTCGGAGGTGACCTGGGCGAACTCCAGGCTGCTGAGCAGCAAGTCGTAGGTGTCGGTGGCAATGTTCTGGAGTTGCAGTTTGTCTTCGTCGAGCAGTCGGGTAAGCGGTTCCTGAATGTCGTCTTCGGCAGTGGGCAAAAACGCCAGTGAGTTGCGCAGCACCGCGTTATGGGATTTGAACTGCTCCACCAGCCGGGTTTTTTCCTGAATGGCGGCGTGGTAAGCATCATGGCTGGCACGCCAGGTCGGCGAGTCATTGCGGCCATGAGTGGATTCCATGGTCTCGAACCGCTCCCACAGGTGTGTTATCTCGGTCAGCGGTGCCACCAGCGGATCGTAATTGTGGCTGATGGCAATTCGGGATTTGAGAATCTCGGTTTCCCACTGCGCGTTGAACTGTTTGATCTGGCCGATCAGGCCCCGGGACTCGGCGTACGTCGAGGTCTGGTCGGAGCTTGATTTGAGGTACAGAAACAGCAATGTCGAAGCCAATAGCAAGGCCACGCCACTGAGCAATGCCAGGTTGCGACGGTGGTACGTTTTCATAAAGGTTTGCCTCCCCACTCACCGGTCAGGGTCTTGAGGAATTTGATAATCAAGGTCTTGTCCTGGTCAGAGGGCACGCGACCGAGCTGGAACTTGAACATCACGTCTACCGCGTCTTCGAGCGTCTTGGCCGAGCCGTCATGAAAGTACGGCGCGGTCACGGCGACGTTACGCAGGCTCGGAACCTTGAACACGTTGCGGTCCTCTTCAGCCTTGGTGACCAGATAGCGGCCCAGATCGGCTTCGGTGGGGTTGCCCCGCACCTGGAAGTAATCGCCCATGACTCCGAATTTCTGGAACATGTTGCCGCCGATGTTCACCCCCTGATGGCAGGCGATGCAGCCATAGTCCTTGAAGCGTTGGTAACCGTATTTCTCCTCGGTCGTCAGAATCTCGGTATTGCCCAGCAGGTATTGATCGAAACGTGAGTTGGCGCTGATCAGCGTGCGCTCATAGGTGGCCAGGGCTTTTTGCACATTGTTCATGGTCACGCCGTCCGGGTAGGCCTGGGCGAAAGCGCTTTTGTAAGCCGGGTCAGCGGTGAGTGTCTTAACGACATGCTCCCAATGACTGCCCATTTCGCTGGGGCTCTGCACCACTTCGTGAACTTGTGTTTCCAGCGTGTCGGCGCGACCGTTCCAGAATTGGCGGAAATTCAGACTTGCGTTGAACACGCTGGGGGTATTGATCGTCAAGGGGGCGCCGTTGAAGCCGATGGAAAACGCCAGGGCGTCGGCGCCTCCGCTTTCCAGCCGATGGCAACTGGCGCACGACAGGGTGTTGTTGACCGACAGGCGTGGCTCGTTGAACAACCGACGCCCCAGTTCGACTTGCAAGGGATTCAGCTCGGGCACCGTGGGCAAGGGCTTGAGCGGTTCGTCCAGCGGTGCGCCGTTGGCTATCAGACAACATCCGAGTAGAGGTGCAAGAAGCAAGTAGTAGAAGGGGCTCGACATCTTATGATTCCTTGGCGCAGGTGGCCTGGGTGTCGTTGCACATCATTCATTTGGTGCCGGATGGAGCGGACTGCACAGACGTCAGGTATTTCACGAAGGCATCCGGCTCCACGGCTTTGCTGAAGTAATAACCCTGGCCTTCCTCGCACTGGAGGGCCTTGAGAAAATTCAATTGTTCGACGGTTTCCACCCCTTCGGCAATGACGGTCAGTTTGAGGCTCTTGCCCAGGCTGATGATGGCGCTGACCAGAGCCGCGTCATTGCTGTCACGGCTCAGGCCACGAATGAATGACTGGTCGATTTTCAGCACATCGATGGGAAACCGTTGCAGGTAACTCAGGCTGGAATAGCCGGTGCCGAAGTCATCGATGGCCAGCCGTACGCCCAATGCCTTGAGCCGATTCAGCGCGACCATCGTGGCATCGACATTCTGCATCAATACGCCTTCGGTAATTTCCAGCTCCAGCAAGGTGGGGTCCATACCGGTTTGCTTGAGTATCTGTTCGATACCTTCGACAAAATCCCGCTGACGGAAATCGATGGCCGACACGTTCACCGACATGCAGAGCTCAGGCAGGCCTTTCGCCTGCCAGGCACGGGCTTGTTGACAGGCCTGGGCCAGCACCCATTTGCTCAACGGTACGATCAAGCCGCTGTCCTCGGCCACACCGATGAAGTCTGTCGGGTAAATCCAGCCTTGCCCCGGCTTTTGCCAGCGGATCAATGCCTCGGCGCCGACCACCTTGCCGCTGCCCAGGTCGAGTTTGGGCTGGTAGTGCAGGACAAATTCGTTGCGTTCCAACGCCAGGCGAATACCCGATTCGATACTCTGCTGTTCCCGGGCGCGCTGGTTCATCTCATCGATGAAAAAGCTGAAATCGTTCGGGCCGCTCTCCTTGACGTTGCGCATGGCGGTTTCGGCTTTCTTGATCAGTGCGATGGCATCGAAACCGTCCTCGGGATAGATGCTGATGCCCAGGCTGGCCGTCACGCTCAGGTCGTGGCCGGCGATGTGTTGAGGCGCACGTATGGCGTTCAAGAGCTTTTCAGCGATGCCCTTGGTCTGTTGGGGGTGGTGGATGTCAGCCAGGATCACTACAAACTCATCGGAGCCGTAGCGAAACACCGAGTCGGACTCGCGCACGCAGGCCACCAGATTGTGCCCGACACGTTTGAGCATCTCATCACCGGTCGGGTGACCCAAGGCATTGTTGATGCGCTTGAAGCGATCGAGCCCGAGAAACATCACCGCCAGTTGTTTGTCATGGCGTCTGGACAGGGCCAGTGACTGGTTCAGCCGGTCGCCCAGCAAGGTGCTGTTGGGCAATTCGGTCAATACGTCGTACTGCAACAAGTGCGATACCTTGAGCAGCTCATGGACCCGGGCCTCAATGGTTTGCTCCAGGGTCTGCACTTTCATGGCCGCGTCCTGCGCCATCTGCCACTTCCAGGTCAGGGCACTGGCCATCTGGCGGATTTCCAGGCTGTCGAAGGGTTTTTTCAGCACCAGCAACTGATCGCCGAACTCCAGTCGTTCGGCCATGGCTTCCCAGGTGTAATCGGAGAAGGCCGTGCACAGCGCGATTTGCAGGTGAGGATCAGCCTTCCAGAGCTGTTCGATGGTTTCCAGACCGTCCCAGCCCGGGGGCATGCGCATGTCGGTGAACGCCATGGCATAAGGGCGACCTTGAGCCTGGGCGCGCTTGACCAGTTCGAGCGCTTCCTGGCCCTGATAGGCGGAGTCGAGCTGGAATATCAACCGAGTAGATTGCTGGCTGCCAAACAGCGCTGCTTCAGTGCCGGCGATGGTTTGTTCGTCGTCGGTATCCGGGCCGAGAATCTTGCGAAAGTCCTGATGGATCGAAGGCGTGTCGTCGATGATCAGAATGCGCCGGTTAGCCTGGGCGAACGAAGTTTTCATTCGTTGTCCTCCGTGGCACGCCGCGGGTCGTCGGGCATCGCTCCGGTTTCGTGGCTGGCATGCACGATGCTCCCGGCCTTCAGCAACTCGGCAGCCTGTTGGCTGCTGACCGCTTGGCTGAAGTAGTGACCCTGGGCGTTCATCGGTGAGCCGGTTGCCATCAACGAACTGCGTTGCTCCTGGGTTTCGACGCCCTCGGCGATAATGCCGATTCCTACCTCACGGGCGAAGTTGATGATGGCCCGCAAGGTGGTTGCACTGGCCGGGTCGCGTGCGGCCATGTCGATGAAGGTCTGGGCGAGTTTCAGGTGATTGACCTGATAAGTCTTGAGGTAATCGAACGAGGAGTATTCGGTGCCGAAGTCGTCGATGGCGATTTTCACCCCCAGCTCACGCAGGCGCGGCAGTACATCGTTGTGCGTCCACTTGGTCTGGGCCAGGGTCGCTTCGGTGACGTCGAAGCGCAGGTCCCACGGGCACAGTTCCCAACGCGCGGTGGTGCGCAACACGTCATAGATCAGCTCGGGACCGCTCTTGAGCTGAGCCAGGGACAGTTTTATCGCCACCACCGGTGGCGCCATGCCTTCGTCACGCCACTGGCGCATTTGCCGACAGGCGCGCTCCAGCACCCAGTGACCGAGGGCGACGATGGTGCCGGTTTTTTCCGCCGCGGGCAGAAACGCCTGGGCTTCCAGCAACCCGCGCTGAGGGTGGTTCCAGCTGACCTGCGCTTCCATGCCGAGGATCTTGCCACTGCTCAGGTCTACTTCCGGCCAGTAACGCAGTTCGAGTTCGTCGTGTTCGATGGCCGTTTTCAAGTCGTTGGCGATGGTCATGCGCTCGACCACTTCCTGATTGATCTCCTCGGAATGGAAGTGGTACTGGTTGCGGCCCTTTTCCTTGGAGCGATACAGCGCCATGTCGGCCTGGGTCAACAGGCTGTCGGCGCTGAGGCTGACCGGCGCGTAGCTGCTGATGCCGATGCTGACCGAGACCCGTACATCATTGCCGGCCAGGGAGTAGGGCAGCACCAGTGCATCGCGGACCTTGGCGGCCAGGGACGCTGATTGGGTCGGATCGCCGACATCCAGTTGCAGTATCGCGAACTCGTCGCCACCCAGGCGGGCAACCACGTCGTTTTCGCGCACGCAGTTTTTGATGCGCCTGGCGACCTCCTGCAACAGCAGGTCGCCCACCGGATGGCCCAGGGTGTCGTTGATGCGTTTGAAGTGATCCAGGTCCAGATAAAACATGGCAAAGGGGGTGGCCCCGCGCCGGGCGGCGGCGAATGCCTGGTGCAATCGTTCGATCAGCGTCGCGCGGTTGGCCAGCCCGGTCAGCCCGTCGGTGCGGGCCAACAGGGCGATTTTTTCCTCGGCCAGTTTGCGTTCGGTGACGTCGATGATGATGCCTTCGACTTCCAGCAAGCGGCCTTCATCGTCGCGCACCGGGATATAGCGGTTTTCGACCCAGCGCCAGTCGCCGTCGCCGGTGCGCATCCGGAATTCGATGGAAGCACCTGCCGCATGGCGGTCCAGCACCCGGGCCATGGCCGTATCGACTTTCGATTGATCGTCGGGATGGATCAGCTCCTGCGCCCAGTTGGACGAAGCCACCAGGGCTGCCGCGATGTGGCCGTATTTGGTGATGTTGTGGGAGATGTACATCAACGGAAACGACGGTTCGCCCCGCAGCCGATACAGAATGGTCGGGCTGTTCTGCACGATGATGTTGGCGTCGGACAGCTCCCGGGTGCGCTCTTCGACCGCGAGCTCCAGCAAGGACATTTTCAGCGCCGCGTCTTCGGTCATTTGCCACTTGGCGGTCAATGCGCTGGCCATCTGGCGAATTTCGATGGCATCGAAAGGCTTTTTCAGGATAAGCAGGCGATCGCCCAGCTCCAGACGCTCGGCGATGTCTTCCCAGGAATAGTCGGAATACGCGGTGCAGAGCGCCACCTGCAACTTGGGATCGACCTGCCATAGGCGTTCGATGGTTTCCAGACCGTCCCAGCCCGGCGGCATGCGCATGTCGATGAAGGCCATCGCGTAGGGGGAGTCATTCGCCAGCGCGCTCTCGACCTTGTCCAGCGCTTCGCGGCCCTGAAACGCGGAATCGATGACGAAATTTTGCAACGATACCGACACCGGGGTACCGAACAGGGCGTTTTCGGCGCTGATCAGGCTGTCGTCTTCGATCGATGGCGGGCTGAGAATCTTGGCGAAATCCTCATGGATCGACGCCGTGTCATCGACGATGAGAATCCGACGATTAATGCGCGCAAGCAGCGTATTCACTGACATGCGCCTGTGCCGACAGCAGGTTGGTGCAATGAGCTCATAGAGGGTATCCCTTCCCTGATCGCTGGATGGAGCGGGTATCGTTCTGGATCCGAGTGATCTGAGCATAGTCGCCCGTCCGGCACTTCGCCCGGTTGACTGAAACGAATCATTTCCGGGGGCAGGCTGAAAATCATCTAGCCTGTAAGTCAGGCGCGGGAACGCCAGGACGTTTGCCCCGCGCGCGACATAAAGACACACGTTTTCTTGAGGTAATGCCATGGAAGAGCAACTCCCCACGACTGTGACCTATAAACCCAAGTTACTGCTGGTCGACGATGAGGAGTCGATTCTCAACAGCCTGCGCCGCCTGCTGCGCGGCCAACCCTACGAGGTGCTGCTGGCCACCAGCGGTGCCCAGGCGCTGGAAATCATGGCGCGGCAGCCGATCGATCTGGTGATGAGTGATGCGCGCATGCCCAATATGGATGGCTCGACGCTGCTGGCCCACATCCATCAGCGCTACCCCGACACCCTCCGGATCATGCTGACCGGTTATGCCGATCCGTCGGCCATTATCAAAGCCATCAATGAAGGGCAGATTCATCGTTACATCAGCAAACCCTGGCACGATGAGGAAATGCTGCTGACTCTGCGACAATCACTTGCCTATCAGCATTCCGAGCGTGAGCGCTTGCGTCTGGTGCAAGAGACGTGGGATCAGAACGAGAAACTGAAGCAGCTCAACGCCACCCTGGAAAAACACGTCGCGGCCCGCACCAGCGAGCTGCAACAGACTGCCGACATGCTGGACCTGGCCTACGAAGAGCTCAAGCGCAGCTATGTCACCGGCACGGAAGTGTTTTCATTGCTGGCCAACCTGCGCCTGCCGCCCGCCAAACAGACCAACCGGCAGATCATCGAATTGGTGCGGGTGTACTGCAAACTCCATGGGCTGGACGAAGGCAGCAGTCGTGACCTGACCATGGCGGCGGCGCTCTACAACATCGGTAAATTGAGCTGGACCGACAGCATGATGAGCACGCCCTCGGACCTGCTGCATCACAATGACCGCGAGCGCTATCGGGGTTATCCGAAGCAGAGTGAGTCGCTGCTGATGACGCTCGATCCGATGAAGGATGCCGCCCGGCTGATCCTGCATCACCAGGAGCGTTGGGACGGCAGCGGTTTTCCTGATCGGCTCAAGGGCGAAGCGATTCCGTTCGGTTCGCGGTTGCTGAAACTGGCGGTGGATTTCATCGAGTTGCAGCGAGGGTTGATCCTCGAACGGCAGATGAACAGCGATGAAGCCCTGGTGTATATCCGCCAATACGCCGGTCGTCTCTACGATCCGGAACTGGTGGAGGATTTCATTCAGGTCTGCGCGGCTTATCTGAGCGACGTGACGCTGGCCGATCCAACGGTCAAGGTGCTAACCACCCGGGATCTGGTGCCGGGCATGATCCTGGCGCGCAATCTCAATGCCGACAACGGCATGCTGCTGCTCAATGCCGGCAAGGTGTTGAATGGGCCGCTGGTGGAGAAGTTGATCGCTTTCGAGGCGATGGAAGGTGCCAAGTACAGCATTTTCGTGAAAGTGCCGGAGGAAGTGGAGGGCGCACTTCTCGAGACGAGTTGAGCTTCCTGGCCTTTGCACAGATCCAATGTGGGAGCGACCTGTGGCGAGGCAGATAAGTTTTCGGCGTGACGAAGAACCGGCGCTCATGTGATCCTTGCTGCCTTTACCCAAGGCCAATCCCGATCCATGACGCATTCATCCGCCGCTTCCCCCCGCCTCATCCGCATTGCCGCTGCCCTGCTGATCGGCCCCGACGGCCGCACCCTGTTGGTGCGCAAGCGCGGCACCCAGGCGTTCATGCAGCCGGGGGGCAAGATCGAGTCCCATGAGCAACCGGTCCATGCTCTCGCCCGTGAACTGGAGGAGGAACTCGGCCTGGTCATCGATCCGGCGCATGCCGCCTACTTGGGGCAATTCTCGGCGCCGGCCGCTAATGAGCCGGGTTATGTCGTACAGGCCGAACTCTTTCAGCTGACCATCGATTCGCACGTTTCCCCGGCGGCGGAGATCGAAGAGGTGCGCTGGATCGATCCGGCCACCGACGGCGATGTCACGTTGGCGCCATTGACACGGGACCTGATCTTGCCGTTTTATCGAGCCTCACTGATCGAAACTGCCTGATCGTCCAAGGACGGAGGATGCCCATGATCCCGCTTCAAGACTTGCTGATTTTCGCCGCCGCGGCACTGCTGATGGTACTCACGCCCGGGCCGAACATGATCTACCTGATCTCTCGTTCAATCTGCCAGGGCCGCAAGGCCGGGGTGACTTCGTTGCTCGGCGTGGTCGCGGGATTTTTAGTGCACCTGTTCGCGGCCGCCGCGGGTTTGACCGCGGTGTTCGTGGCAGTGCCGATGGCTTACGAAGTGTTGAAGTGGGCCGGCGCGCTGTACTTGCTGTGGCTGGCCTGGCAGGCGGTCAAGCCTGGTGCGCGCTCGCCGTTCGAGGCGCAGCAGCTGCCGGCAGATTCGTCGCGCAAGTTGATCACCATGGGCTTTCTCACCAGCGCCCTGAACCCGAAGATCGCGGTGTTTTACCTGTCGGTGTTTCCGCAGTTCATTACTCCTGAGCACGGTTCGGTGTTCACCCAGAGCATCGTCCTCGGCCTGACCCAGATCAGCGTGAGCTTCAGCGTCAACCTGCTGATCGCGCTGTTTGCCGCGGGCATTGCGTCCTGGTTCGTCAACAACCCGAACTGGCTGGCGATGCAGCGTTATTTCATGGGCTTCGTGCTGTCCGGGCTGGCGGTGCGCTTGATGGTTGAGCAGCGGCGAGTGGCCTGAAGATGTGGATTGAACGGCTTGATGCCAGTCATGCCCTGGATTATCGGGCGCTGATGCTTGAGGCCTATGACTTGCATCCCCAGGCGTTCACTTCCAGCGTGCGCGAGCGCGCCGTGATGCCGCTGAGTTGGTGGGAATCGCGGCTGACCAGCAAGCTGGACCGGGTACTCGGGGCGTTTGAGGAAGGGAAACTGGCGGGCATCGTCGGCTTGGCTTTTGAAGCGAGGGAGAAGGCTCGGCACAAGGCGACGTTGTTTGGCATGTACGTTTCGGGTGAGGTTCGGCAGCGCGGGCTCGGCTACCGGCTGGTCCAGGCCGCGTTGGCTGAAGCGCAGACCCATCAGGGCCTGAGGCTGATCCAGTTGACCGTCACCGCCGGCAATGAAGCTGCCTTCAAGCTGTATCAGCGTTGCGGCTTCGTGCAGTTCGGGCTTGAGCCGCTGGCAGTGCGGGTTGGCGAAGACTACTTCGACAAGATCCATATGTGGCGTGAGCTCTGAAAGCACCCCGCTCCCTTGTAGGAGCGAGGCTTGCCCGCGATGAGGCCTGAACAATCACCCTTCAACTTTGATCAGAATCGACAGGATTTCAGCGAACTGCACTAACCCCATCCAGCGTCGAAAACGACGTGTCCTTGGCCGTCAGCAAAAAGTCGCGCATGTACGGCGCATCCAGCATATCGGCGCGAATCCCGGCGTAGAGCGTTGCGAACAAGCCTTTCTCGCCCAGTCGCTTGGCCTTCACATAACCCCGTGAACTGTATTCATGCAGCGCCCAATGGGGCATGCCGCAGACGCCGCGACCGCTGGCCACCAGTTGCATCATCATCACCGTCAGTTCCGAGGTGCGCACCTGGGCCGGTTCGATGTCGGCCGGTTCCAGGAAGCGGGTGAAGATGTCCAGCCGATCACGCTCCACAGGGTAGGTGATCAAGGTTTCCGTCAGCAAATCTTCGGGCACGATGTACGGCTTACTCGCCAGGCGGTGCTGATTAGCCACCGCAAGCATGGCTTCGTAGGTGAACAACGGCACGTAAGTGATCCCGACCAGTTCCAGCGGGTCGGAGGTCACCACCAGATCCAGGTCGCCCCGGGCCAGCGCCGGCAGCGGGGCGAAGGAGAACCCTGAGGCCAAGTCCAGCTCGACTTCCGGCCAGGCATCGCGGAACTGGTCGATGGTCGGCATCAGCCACTGAAAGCAACTGTGGCACTCGATCGCCATGTGCAGACGCCCCGCAGTGCCGCCGGCCAGCCGTGCAATGTCTCGCTCGGCGCCGCGCAGCAATGGCAGGGTGGCGTCGGCCAGTTGCAGGAGGCGCAAGCCGGCACTGGTGAAGCGCACCGGTTTGGTCTTGCGCACGAACAGCGGCATGCCCATGCGCTCTTCCAGCTCCTTGAACTGGTGGGACAGCGCCGACTGGGTCAGGTGCAGGCGGTCGGCCGCATCCACCAGGCTGTCGGCTTCGCGCAAAGCGTGCAGGGTTTTCAGGTGACGGATTTCAAGCACCGGGGGCTCCATGAGGAAAACTTGTGATCAACACGAAAAGGTTGAGTTTGTCTCATGTTGGGTGAGCTGTCGACAATAGCACCATGTTTTATAGCGTCCTTTATAGAGAGAACTCTTACCATGGCCTTGGCCCACACTCTTGGTTTTCCGCGCATCGGCGCCGACCGCGAACTGAAAAAAGCCCTCGAATCCTACTGGAAGGGTGATCTTGACCAGGACGCACTGAAAAGCGTCGGCCGCCAATTGCGTGCCACCCACTGGCAATTGCAAAAAGACGCCGGCATCGACCTGCTCCCCGTGGGCGACTTCGCCTGGTACGACCAGGTACTGACTCACTCCCTGACCTTCGGTGTCATCCCCGAGCGCTTCGACAGTGCCAAAGACTCCCGTGGCCTGCCGACACTCGACACCCTGTTCGCCATGGCCCGTGGCGCTAGCGCGGCCTGTTGCGGCGGGGGAAATGGCAAGGCGCAATACGCTCAGGAACTGACCAAGTGGTTCGACACCAACTACCACTATCTGGTCCCGGAATTCACCGCAGACCAGCAGTTCAAACTGAGCTGGGAACAGCTGTTCGACGAAGTCGAAGAAGCCAAGGCCCTGGGCCACAACGTCAAACCGGTGATCATCGGCCCGTTGACCTATCTGTGGCTGGGCAAGGCGAAGGGTGATGGCTTCGACAAACTCGACCTGCTGGAGCGCCTGCTGCCGATCTACGGCGAAATCCTCGGTCGCCTCGCTGCCCAAGGCGTGGAGTGGGTGCAGATCGACGAACCGATCCTCACCCTCGACCTGCCACAGGTCTGGAAAAACGCCTTCGAGCGCGCCTATCACATCCTCCAATATTCGCCGCTGAAAAAACTCGTGGCGACTTACTTCAGTGGCCTGGAAGACAACCTTGGCCTGGCTGTCAGCCTGCCAGTGCAAGGCTTGCACATCGACGCGGTGCGCGCGCCGGATCAACTCGGCCAAGTGCTGGATCGCCTGCCTACCTACAAGATTCTCTCGGTAGGTCTGGTTAACGGCCGCAACGTCTGGCGCTGCGAACTGGAGCAAGTCCTCGCGCAACTGCAGCCGGCTCAGGAGCGCTTTGGCGATAACTTGTGGGTCAGCAGTTCCTGCTCGCTGCTGCACAGCCCGGTGGACCTGGAGCGTGAAGACAAACTCGACCCGGAACTGAAAAGCTGGCTGGCGTTTGCCGTGCAGAAGTGCGGTGAAATCGCCGTGCTGCGTGATGCCCTCAACGATCCGCAAGCGCCAAAGGTGCAAGCTGCCCTGGCTGAAAGCCGCGCCATTGCGGCCAGTCGCGCCCAATCTCCGCGTATCCACAAAGCGGATGTTCAGGCCCGAATCAACGCCATCGGCGCCGCGGACAGCCAACGTCACTCGCCGTTTGCCAAACGTATCGAACAACAACAGGCACGTCTGAAACTGCCGGCGTTTCCGACCACCACCATCGGCTCGTTCCCACAGACTGGTTCGATCCGTCTGGCGCGCCAGGCCTTCAAGCAAGGCAAGCTGTCGGCCAACGATTACACCGATGCCATGCATAGCGAAATCCGCCACGCCGTGCAAATCCAGGAACGCCTGGGCCTGGACGTATTGGTACACGGTGAAGCCGAGCGCAACGACATGGTCGAGTACTTCGCCGAACAACTGGACGGCTACTTGTTCACCCGGTTCGGCTGGGTCCAGAGCTACGGTTCGCGCTGCGTCAAACCGGCGATCATTTATGGTGACCTGAGCCGTCCGAAGCCGATGACGGTTGACTGGATCACCTATGCTCAAAGCCTGACCGACAAGGTCATGAAAGGCATGCTCACCGGTCCCGTGACCATGCTGATGTGGTCGTTCCCGCGCGAAGACGTCTCGCGAAAAGTTCAGGCGCAGCAACTGGCCCTGGCCTTGCGCGATGAAGTGGTGGACCTGGAAAACGCCGGCATCAAAATCGTCCAGATCGACGAAGCCGCCTTCCGCGAAGGGCTGCCGCTACGCCGGGCGCAATGGCAGGAATACCTCGATTGGGCGGTGGAAGCCTTCCGTCTGAGTGCATCGGGCGTACGCGACGAAACCCAGATCCACACCCACATGTGCTACAGCGAATTCAACGACGTGATCCAGTCCATCGCCGCCATGGACGCCGACGTGATCACCATCGAAACCTCGCGCTCGGACATGGAACTGCTGGAAGCCTTCGAAGCGTTCGACTACCCGAACGACATCGGCCCGGGCGTCTATGACATCCACTCGCCACGGGTGCCAGACACCGCCGAGATGGTGAAGTTGATGAGCAAAGCGGTGAAGCGGATTCCGGCCGAGCGCCTGTGGGTCAATCCCGATTGTGGGTTGAAGACCCGTGCCTGGCCGGAAACAGAAGCCGCGCTGGTGAACATGGTCGCGGCGGCACGTCTGCTGCGTAGTCAGCTGGCCTGACAGCTGACTGACAACGGAGCGCTTCGGGCGCTCCGTTGTCGTTCTTCACAGCAGTGGAAAATGTTTGAGCGCCAGCGGTTTGCCGATGTCGCCCCGCCAGATTGACTCCACCTGAGCGCCGCTGTTGGCTTGAGCCTGTTGCCATTGCAGGCCCAGGTTGCGTTGTTCAGGCAATTTCAGATGACCTTTGACGAACTCGTTGAACGGTGATTTCGCCGAGGGGTAATGAAAATGCGCATACCACAGCGTTTGCAGCGGCTGGCGGGTCAAATCGCGAACTTCATACTCCTGCAGAAAATCCCGTCGACCGTCCGGGCGCTTGCCGATATCGCGCAATGCGCCTTCCTTGCGAATGTCCACCACCCGTTGTTCCAGCAGGTAGTCCAGATAACCCTCGGTGGGGGTTCTGCTGTTCATGGACTGTTCGATACGCAGGGTGCGTCCGGCACGCGCAAGATCCCGGGCCTTCTCCTTCAATTGCACGATGATCGGATCGGTGGGTGACAGTCGTTCGATGTCCCGCGCCCGCATGATGAGTTCGTCAGCTTCGCTGTTCATCATGTGCTCAAGGTCGACCGGCAGCATGCCCTGGTCGGCATAACTTTTGACCTTGCTCTGGTAGTTTTCTATGGCAGCGAGCCGTGTTCGGGACTCCGCCAGCAACGGTCGAACATCCGTCTGCTGCGGACGTTGTACGGCGAAAGATTGCTCGCTGAGGTGATATTTACCGCTTGAGCGCGGCAGCCAGGTTTCCGTGTGCCCATCGACCCCCTCGATGGTGAACCGCTTCTGCTGAGTCACCGCATCGGTTTTTTCGACGCCGATCAGTAACTGGTTGTCTTCGGTCTCAAAAAACTTTTTACCGGATGCGACTTCATTCGGTGAGGTGGAGGTGCGGTTACCCAAGACTTTTTGAGCAGATGTCTCGAGATTCGCCAGGTTATCCAGAAACCGGGTGACTTGTTCCTTATCCAGGTGTTGCGGATAGCCCAGTACCCAGGCATTCAGGTCGCGGCGGAATTTGGAGTAAGTCTCCAGACAGTCTTTCAGCACTCTGTGGCGTTGTGTCACGTTGGCGTGCACGGTCGGAAGGTTGTGCTGGGTGACCATGGCACGATCCACTTTGATCCTGGCGTTTTTCAACTGCACATGAAAATACAACCAGGACTGGTCGTGGACGGCGTCGTATCGGGTAATGATTTCGAGGCTGTGTGCTGCTTTCAGGTAACGGTAGCTTGTCCCGCTGAACGCCTTGTTTACCTTCGCCAGATCATCGGCCATTTCCAGTTTTTGGTTTTTAAGGGTGATTCGACCATTCCACAGGTTGGCCTGTTCGGTCGCGGTGTAAGCGTATTCGAGGTCCTGAAGAAAAGCTTTACGGACCGCCGTGCGTTGCGCCATCAAGTCCAGGTGTTTGCGGATATCGCTCGCGGGTGTGGTGTTGGAAAGTTCATTGAATTCATCGATCCGGTCGAGGCAGCCCTGTAGTCGCTGATTGGCCAGGTCGATCCGGCACAGGGTGCGATCAACCACTAAAAAGGCGCATTTGTTTTTAACCTCAGCAATTTCCCGGGCTTGTCGTCGCTCGCCAAAACTGCGCAGTTCTTCCAGATCGGCGTATTGGTTCTGAGCGATGTCGATGTCTTTGGCACAGGCAGCGTCGACAGAAGGTTGCAGTTTTATGCGTTGTTCAGTGCCGGCTTCATAGTATTCCATGAGGGCGATTTTAGTTTTTTTGGACTGCGTCGTGAGCTGCCGGGTACTCGCGTCGATGGTGTGTTTCAATGTCCCCAGACGACGCGCAGTCCGATCAGTCCACCAGCGGGGCAGCCAACGCCTGATGACCGCTGGCCAGAGCGGATCCATGCCGTCGGCCAGATGCCCGAGCACCGCACCGCCGCCCACGCCACCGCCCTCCATCAATGTGCCGTACACCGCATAGTGGGTGTTCCAGTTGCCGGCCTCATCGAGGGCGATCGGCTGTTTATAGGCGCGTGCCCATGTGCCGTGCAAGCGCCAGCCACGAGGAGCATCGCTCAGCTCGATCCGGTAGATGCGCCCCTGGCTGATCATGAAATCGCCCTCGGCATGCCGATAGACATTGCGATAGATGCCGTGTGTGGCAGGTTGCAGTTCAGCCAGAGAAATTTCGTGTTCATATTCGTAGCCGTGAAAGTAATCACGGACGCGATGGGCCTGTCGACGCGAGGGCATCTGCAAAGCACCGGCCTTTCTGGCCACTGTGCGTAACTGACGATGGCGCGTTATTGCACGGGCAGCACCCGGAGCCGCGTTGGCACCCGGAAGCACATCCATGGCAGCGTCGATCAACGACAACAACACCGCCTCCACTTCGGCCAGACCATGACCGACATCGCCACGCAGGAAAGCAGCGACCGCCAGATTGGCGCTGCCCCAAGCGTCATACAAGGCAATGGCCGAGCCCACGAATGGCACTATGCCCAGGGCCATTTTCAGATAGTTGAACATCGCGCCGGACTTCAGTGCGCAGTGCTCCAGGTACAAGGCGTCATTGGAGCGTGAGGTACTTCGATGGGCTTCCAGTAAACGCCCCATATGCACATCGAGCAGATGCGCCGCCAGCGACGTGGCGGCCGGCCACGCCATGCCAACGCCGATCAGCGCATTGAAGTTTCGCAGCAATGCCTCATTGATCCGACTGACGTGAAGGGCGAAGTCGCCTTGCAAGGCACGCCCGGCCAAATAGTTGACCATGCTGTTGTGCAGGCACAGGTTGAACAGGCCTTGGCGTGCCTGCTCAAGGGTGTCGTATTGGCGCAGGTGGATACCGTCCGGGCTGTCCGGCAGGTAGAGCAGCGTCAGGCCACTGACCTGTTCCTCGATGAAGGTGACCCCCGACAAAGTGCTCGGGCCCTGATGCGGCGTGTCTTCACCGCCCACTGTCAGATGGGCCGGCAGCAGCACGATACGCTTGCCTTGGGCAGCAAAGGCTTGCGCGGTATTGGCGTCAATCGCGATATTCAGCACCTGCCGTCCATGGGCGTCGATCTGTCGTTGCAGCAGGGCAAATTCGCCTTGCAGTTTCAGCATCAGGCGCCAAGGCTCGGTGAGGCTTTCACGGCGATATTCAAGGTCGAAGGCCGAGGCGGTGGGGGCGCCTAGAAAAGCGTGGCGGATCTGTGTCTCGTAATGTCCGGCCAGATCCAGTTCGGTGATCAGCTTGCGCAGATAGGGTTGTGTGATGCCGGTTTTCAGCTTCTTGCGTTCTGCCTCGTCATCCGTAGAGATCTCGACCTGCATGAGCGACAGTCGCCACCATAACTCCTGATCGATATTGGTTTGGGCCAGATCGGCGAGGGACCGCTTGCTGCGGTTTTTACTGGCTATCAGCACATTTTTTTGCGGCGTTCCCGGCGCGGCGCCTTCGATCACGACCTTCTGCCAAGTGGTTGAATCGGGCAGATCCAGCATCACCTCAAAGCCTTGTTTAAGGGCGAAGTCCTTACGCAGGCGAGCGTCGATGCGCTTTTTGCTGAAATCATCCCGTGGCGGCAGATCCCGTTCGAGTAACTCATGGGAGCGTTTCATGGCCGCAATGTACGTCTTGAACAGATGCTTGAACTGCAAGCGCCGAGCATCGGACAGCGTGCCGAGCCACTGTGGCAGTGCTTTAGCCAGGACGCTGCTGTGGTTTTGCTCGAGGAGTTGCGCGAAGGCCAGTTCCCGCGCGGCGGGCATCGGCACTGTCAGGCGGGCGAGGGTGTGTTCGCGCAGTTTTTCCAGCGCCACGGTACGCTGCTGGGCTTTGGCTGGCACGGGGTTGTCGGCAATCAGTCGAGTCGCCTGCTGTACGCAGCGGTAAAGCTGATTTTGCAGGGCATATTCGAACGGGTCGCCGCTCAACTCGCTCAGGTGCAAGGCCAACACGTCGTCGTTGGCGCTCAATTTGAACAGTGCTTGTTCCAGTGCTCGCCGAGAGGCGAAACGCTGCAAGCCACCGAACCGGCCGGGCCAGTACAACAACAGACTGTGGGGCGCGACACCGCGCAGTATGGATGGGTGCGTGATCAGCAGCACGCCGTCCAGTTCCTCGCTTTGAGTGCCGTCGTCGCCTTCAGTGGTCGACAAAGTCAGCCGCGCCACCGCGACATCTGCATTGCGCGGCGCAGCGGGAGCATCGAGAACTGCTTGAACCCAGCGGTGTTCTTCAGGGCTGAGCTGGTTCAGGGGCAATTGAATCTCTGCCTCGCTGCGCAACCCCGCTAACCGTGCCTGATACAGCGCGGTGTAATGCGGATTCGATGCATGGCGCAGTTCCAGCATCTTCAGCGCGTCGCGGGTGTCCAGCAATGCGGAGGCGGCGGTTTGGCTGGCCTGTTCTGCTGCCGCCAAGGCGTCGAGGTGTTTTTTCAGGTTCTGCAGGCGCGAGTCATTCAGATCACCTGCGAAGTCTTTGCCAAGCAGGGTTTCGAGCGCTGCGCAGTGATACGCCAAGGCACTCTGGCGGGTGTCCAGCGCAATGTCGGGGGTGAGCAAGCCGAACTGCGGAACACTGTCGCTGGTCTCTTCCTCGCTGAGGATATCCGCCGGCAATTCGGCTGGCTCGGCAAAAGCAGCTTCTTGCCGGTGTTGTCGATCCAATCGGTCAGCGGCGTCCAGCGCGGTGGCGCCGTGCTCGGCGATATCACTGCCGTTGACCTGGCGAATGCTGTTTATCCAGGCGACCGATACCCGTGCAATCAGCTGCTCGGCGGCGACTGCCAGCGGTGTGGTTACGATGCGGGTGTATTCGAAGCTGATACCGTCGAGCGGAGGCATCCCGGCAATATTTTGCGGGTGTGTGGTCAGCCAGCTTTCCACCTCATGACGGTGCTGGAAGTGCCTCCAAGCCGGCTGCTGCTCTGGCAAGTACAGCAATTGCGCGGCCGGTTGTTCGGTGCTGATGAGCAGAACACCGGGCAACTCGACACGGCGACTGTCAGCGAATCTGAGCGCCAGTTGCTTGATCGTCATTGGAGGGGCGTCGACAACCGTACTGTCGCTGGGGGCATCGATCAGCGTCAGCAGCGACTTCATCAGTTCGGCCGTCAAGGTGCGCTGGGCATGGGCCACCTGGCTGGAGGCTTCGAAGTGCTGGCGATACAGCTGGATGGCCAGCGCTCTGCGCGATACCGCCGTCCCGCGTGCCCGGGCGCTCCACCAACGATCCCAGTCGTGATTGAGCAGGCGCTCCGGGTTCAGGTTTTTCAGCTGTTCGAGCAATTCGGAGGGAGGCTTGCCGAAGAGGAGGTGTTCCCGTGCAAGACCGATCACCACGCAACGCGCGTCGAGTGAAATCTCGACCGCAGGCTGTTGCAGCACAAAGGCGCAGGCGTGGGTCAGGCTGACAAAATGTTCCGGCCGGTTGCTGGCGGTGAAGAAACTCAGACCGACCCGATTGCCATCCAGATCCCAGTGGTCTTTGAGCAAACGCGTAATCGAGGCACGCGCCTGCGGGCTTTGCGCCATGAGTTCGAGCCATTGTCGGCGACAGTCGCGCCAGCGTTCCGAGGCTGTCAGTAACAGGCTCTGATCGGGTGCGGGGGCAAGCAGGTGGGAAAAGCCGAAATCGGCCTGTAAGGGCTTGGTGGCGTCGGACATGGCGACTGGTCTCCAAAGGGCAAGAGGGCCGGGTGTTCCGGCATCGGGGCCATTAGAGGTCAGTTGTGAGGGGGGCAGGTGGTACATAGTTATAGGGTTGTGCGTTTATCAACCGCCAGGTTACGTCCTCCAGGCTACGACCCATTTTTATCGCGATGAGCGACGGTCGAACGCGCTCGGCCGTATCGGTCGATGACCGCTCGGCAATCTTCATCAAACTGTCACGTAACTGTGGCAGCGCGCTTGAACAAACTTCATCAGACTCGCGCTCTACTGGAGTTCTGCGTTTCGGTGTTTTTCATGCGTGCTTTATTTTTATCGGCGGCCACTTTTCTGGCCGCTTTATTGTTCAGCCTGTCGTCCCTGGCGGCTGCGCGGTGCGATGTCAATGTTCCGACCGAGCGGGTCGATCTGGAACAGGTGAGCCTGGCCTACCAGAGCATTGGCCGTGCCTCGGATCCTGCGTTGTTGCTAGTGATGGGCCTGGGCGGGCAGTTGATTCACTGGCCGGACGAGGTGGTGGTTGCGCTGTGTCAGCAGGGTTTTCGGGTGATTCGCTATGACAATCGCGATGTGGGCCTCTCGACTTGGCGGCAGACGCCTATCGAGGCCAACCTGACCTTCGAAGTGTTGCGCTACAAACTCGGTTTGCCGGTATCGGCGCCGTACACCCTGACCGACATGGCGGATGATGCCTTTGGACTGATGGATGCTTTGCACGTCAAACAATTCCACGTACTGGGCGCCAGCATGGGCGGGATGATCGCCCAACATATGGCGGCGATGGCACCGCAGCGTGTCGAGAGCCTGACGTTGTTGATGACCAGCTCGGGTGCCGAAGGTTTGCCGGCACCGAGTGCGGCGCTGGTGCAGTTACTCGCGCGACGCGGCGCACCGAATCGCGAGGTGGCGCTGGAGCAACAGGCCGATTTGCTGGCGGCGCTGGGTAGCCCGGCGGTGAGCGATGACCGGCAGGCGCTGTTGCAGCAGGCGGCGCAATCCTATGACCGGGCATTCAACCCGGAGGGCGTGAAGCGCCAGATCATGGCCATCCTCGCCGAACGGAGCCGGGTGGCGCTGCTTAATCAATTGCGGGTGCCGACGCTGGTGGTTCACGGCACCGCCGATCCGTTGTTGCCGGTGATGCATGGCGTGCACCTGGCGGCGCACATTCGCGGCAGTCAGTTGAAGCTGATCCCGGGGTTGGCCCATCGTTTTCAAGAGGCGTTCAAGGCGCCGTTGTTGGCGGCAGTGTTGCCGTATTTGCAGGCCCATCGCGAAGACACCTCGCACTGGGCGCAGATTGATCCGGTAACCGCCCCAAATCTCCTGTAACCCCAAAATCCAATGTGGGAGCGAGCAGGCTCGCTCCCACAGGGTTTAGGTTCTCCGACAGGTTCAGGTTTTACGTTGGAACGAAGTTATCAAGCACCCGGTTCACCGCCAGTTCACCCAACATGACGGAGTTCTGGATGCCGAGCACGGTGTTGCGCTGCGGGCCGTCCACCAGCCCCGCGAAATCACTCAACATCACGCTCGCCGCTGCCAGGGATTCGCAGGCGTTGACCAGCAGGGTTTCGTTATTGGCGTCGGGGGCGATGAGGTAAAGGGTGCTGGGTTTGCGTGGGGTATCTTTGGGAATGACCGGTTTGAGGTAGTAATCGAGGGCGCGGTCGGCGGCTTCGTTGAGCTTTTTGGAGCCTGGGGTTTCGTACGGGGAAACGTCGTCGGTTTCCGGTGGGTTTGGAGTGATTTTGAACATTGAACTGGTACTCCTGTTAGTAGAGCTGCAACTCATCTCGCTACTAAACGGAATGGGGAGGCAGCTGTGCGCAAGTTAGTAGACCGGCCACCAGTCAAAACCGGCGCGCCCGAGGGCACCATGCGCACAGCCACCATCAAGTGCAGGCGAATGCCTGACTGGATGACACTTATGCGACCGGAAAGAAATGCCGGGCTACTAAACCCGATCACTGGGAATCAGTGACACGAACCAAGTTACCGACGGGCCTCCAGGCGCACAAGCCGGCGGATTCTGACGTGGTTGTAGGCGTCGGCGCAAGGCGCTGTAGCTTTCAGGAAGTAACGCTAAACAGAACTAAACACGCCCCCCAAAACACCCCAAAACCTGTGGGAGCGGGCTTGCCCGCGATGGCGGCGTGTCAGTCACCGCAGATGTCGTCTTGAACACCGTCATCGCGGGCAAGCCCGGCTCCCACAGGGAGAGTGGAACGGCTGCCACACGGGCTCAGCCTTCGGGTGTATCGTTCAAACTTTCCGGCGCGATCCAAGCCTGCGAGGTGTGTAATGAGTACCCCCCTGAAAATCGATTTCGTCAGCGACGTGTCCTGCCCCTGGTGCGTTGTCGGTCTGTATAGCCTGACCCGTGCCCTGGATTTGCTCGGCGACGAAGTCCAGGCCGAGATCCGTTTCCAGCCGTTCGAACTGAACCCGAAGATGGGCCCCGAAGGTCAGAACATCACCGAACACATCAGCGAAAAGTATGGCTCGACGCCTGAGCAATCGCAGAAGAACCGCGAAATGATCCGCGCGCGTGGCGCCGAGGTCGGGTTTGCCTTTCGCACGGACGGCAACAGCCGTATCTACAACACTTTCGATGCTCATCGCTTACTGCACTGGGCGGGGCTGGAAGGGTTGCAGTTCAACCTGAAAGACGCACTGTTCAAGGCGTATTTCACCGAGGGCGGCAATCCGTCCGATCACGGGCAATTGGCGCAGCTCGCCGAAAGCGTGGGGCTGAATCGGCAGCGGGCCGAGGCGATTCTGGCGTCCGATGAATTCGCCAAAGAGGTTCGCGAGGAAGAACAGTTGTGGTTAACGCGGGGAGTGAGTTCGGTGCCGACGGTGGTGTTCAACGGGCAGTACGCCGTCAGTGGCGGGCAACCGGTGGAGACGTTTGTCGGTGCGATTCGTCAGATCATGAGTGAAGCCAAGGGCGGAACGGTCAACTAACGATTGCTGGTCGAAAAATATATCAATGTGCCACTACGGTTTTTGCCGGTGCTGCCGACATAGGCAGCATCGTTAATAATCATAGGGACTTGATCCATGAATCTTCACGCTCTACGCACCTGGGCAGCACTGACGTTGCTCGCCTGCCTGACCCTCACGGGCTGTGCTCACGTGCAACCTCCAGTACCGCTGGACCACCAATTCTGGGATGCCAAAGAGCCGACTATCGGCGTGGCGATCACTGTGGTGCCGGAGCCGGTGCTGGCGTTGACCGGCAATCAGGGGATTCTCGATTACGCCATCAACAAGGGCGTTAACAACAAGCTCAGTGACAATGTCGAAAAATGGCAAGTGGGCGACCTCAATACCTTGCCCGATGTCCTTGTCGCCAAGCTGCAGGCAAAGGGTTACAAAGCCAAGCGGATCAACGAGCCGTTCGACCTGAAGATTTATAAGGAAACCAGTTTCCGCGAAGGCTACATGACCCGTGACATGACGCCGGTCAAAGCCACCTACGGCGTCGATCGTCTGCTGCTGGTGAATGTCTACGCCACCGGCGCTACCCGCAGCTACTACAGCATCGTGCCGACCAGCGTGCCGATGGCGCAGGTGGGCGGACAGGGCATGGTGATCGATCTGGCAGACAACAAATTGCTGTGGTTCAAACCCTTTGTCGCTACGCAAGCCGCCCAGGGCGAGTGGGACGAGCCGACCTACACCAACCTGTCCAACGCGTTCTATCAGGCTGTGGACAATAGCCGTCAGCAAATGATCACCCCGTTCGCGCAATGAAGCGTCTGCCTATAGTGGCTGGTGCGCTGGCCCTGCTGATGCTGCCGGGGTGTGCGCAAAAACCGGCCCCTGAGGCCGGTTTCAAGGACCAGAGTGCCTTGCCTTATGTCCAGACCCACGGGCTTAAGGTCGATGTGCAGTTGCCGCAATCCTTTGTGGGTGCGAGCACCGTGATTGACTCCCAGGCAGCCTTGAAGGCTGCGTCGTCGAGTCATAATCTGGTGGCGAGCTCGGGCAACACTGCCGGGCTTGCCGGTTTGCTGGTCGCCAGCCTGATCAACACCCAGATGGGCAGCGGCAGCTTGCAGCGCGATGCGGAAAAAACCGCGCTCAACGAGGCGCGACCGATGGCCGACTTGCTCGCTGGCGTTCCGTTGCAGGAGCGTCTGCAAAAGCGCTATCAACAGGCTTCGCAAGTGGCCGGGTTCAAGCAAGGAGAAGGGCAGGTCACCGCGCGCTTGGTGATAGAGCCCAGACTGATGCTGACCCCCGATCGCGGCAGTTTCGTGCTGGTCAATCAGGTGCAGGTTCAGGACATTGCCGGTTCGGCGCTGTATCGCATGCGGATCGAAGTCGTCAGCCAGCCGATTCGGCGCTGTGGCAAGCAGTGCATCGATGACGGCGGCCTAGATTTGGCAAAGGTCACGGCCGTGCTCGACGAGTGTATCGACGAGTCGATGCGCGTTTTGTCCACCGACCTGATGCAGCCGACACCGCCAGCGGCAGCCCAGGAAACCTTGCGTTATATCCTTGATGGCCAGCGAGTGGTCGAGCGTGGTTATCAACTGGCCAACAACGGTAACTATTGGCGTTATCGCAACCTCTACGGGGCGGTGAAATCGGTGCCGGTGCCGTTTGAAGATGCGTTGACACAAGCACAGTTGCAGAAGGTTTACGGGCAGTAACCAAGGGACTTGCCCCTTACCCCGTCCCCGTAAGAGCTGCCGCAGGCCGCGATCTTTTTAAATTTAGCCGTGCAGGCGAACCCACACACTGACCAGCACCGTCGCCGCCATCAACCACGCCACCGCAGCCACCGCCAGTGAAGCCTCCAGCCGCATCCGGTCGACCATCACATACAAGGTCGCCAGGTAGACGAAGTACGGAATGATCGACCACATGCCAAACACGATGGTGGTTTTCAGATCATCCAGCGAGCGCCCCTTGCCGACGATGTAATGGGCGATCAGCGCAAAGGTCGGAAACAGCGGCACCAAACCCGCGATGTAATAGTTTTTGGTCTTGGCCAGCATGGCCAGAATCACCACCACCGCCGCGCCCAGGGTTGCTTTGAAAATCAGGTCCATCAGTGACTCAGCCCGTATTTCTTCACTTTGTCGAACAGCGTGGTCTTGGCCATCCCCAGTTCCTGGCTGGCCTGGGTCAGGTTGCCGCCGCTGCGCTGCAAGGCGTCGCTGAGCAAGTTGCGCTCGAAGGCTTCCACCGCTTCGGCGAAGGCCAGGCCCTGATTGTTGCCATTGGCGCCGGATTTTTTGAAGGCCGGCAGGCCCAATGCGAAACGCTCGGCGACGTTGCGTAGTTCGCGCACGTTGCCTGGCCAGTCGTGGCTCATCAGGTTCGACAGGGTCTGATTGTCCAGTTCCGGCACCGCGCGGTCGAAGCGCAGGGATGACAGCTGCAGGAAGTGTTCGAAAAGTTGCAGGATGTCTTCGCGGCGCTCGCGCAGCGGCGGCAGTTCCAGGGTTACCACGTTCAGGCGGTAATACAGGTCGCTGCGAAACTCGCCGGCCTTGCTCGATTGATCCAGATCGGACTTGGTCGCGGCGATCACCCGGCAATCCACCGCCACACTCTGGTTCGAGCCGAGGCGTTCAAGGGTGCGTTCCTGCAACACCCGCAGCAGTTTGATCTGCAACGGTAGCGGCATGCTTTCCACTTCATCGAGGAACAGCGTGCCGCCGTCGGCGTGTTCGATCTTGCCGATCCGCCGCTTGCCGGCACCGGTGAAGGCGTTGGCCTCGTGGCCGAAGATTTCGCTTTCGAACAGGTTCTCCGGCAGGCCACCGCAGTTCAGCGCGACGAACTGTTTGGTGTGCCGACGGCTGAAGTCATGCAGGCAGCGCGCAACCAATTCTTTACCGGTACCGGTCTCGCCTTCGATCAGCACGTTGGCCGAGGTGTCGGCGACGTTGGCGATCAGTTCCCGCAGGTTCTGCATGGCCGGCGAGCGCCCGATGATCCGGCCTTCGAGGGAGTCGCGCTCGAACAGTTGTCGACGTAGCGACGACACTTCCCGCGCCAGGCTGCGTTGCTCTAGCGCGCGGCGGGCGACGTCTACCAGACGTTCCGGGGAGAAGGGTTTTTCCATGAAATCGTAGGCGCCTTTCTGCATCGCGCCGACGGCCATGGAGATGTCGCCGTGGCCGGTAATCAGCACCACCGGCAGGCTGCGATCGCGGGCCTTGAGCCGGGTCAGCAGTTCCAGGCCATCGATGCCCGGCAGACGGATGTCACTGATGACGATGCCGGCGAAGTTATCGCCAACCCGCTCCAGCGCTTCTTCAGCGCTACCCACACCCACGCAGGGAATGTCTTCCAGGGTCAGCGCCTGTTGGCAACCGAGCAGGACATGGGGGTCGTCTTCGACGATCAGCACACTAAGGTCGTTGTTCATATTGGCTCGGCGGGAGTGGGGCTTACCAACGGTAAACTTAGGACGAAGGTGGTACCACCGCTGGCCGGGTGTTCGACACCCAGATGCCCGCCGGTGGCGGCGGCCAGGCTGGCTGAAAGCGTCAGGCCGAGGCCCAGGCCCTGTTCGCCGGGTTTGGTGGTGAAGAACGGTTCGAACAAATGCTTGCGCGCTTCGGCATCAATACCGTGGCCGTTGTCGCGTACCCGCAGGCGATATTTGCCGTCGAACTCCTCGCCTTCGAGCCACAACTCCGGCTGGGGCTGCGACTGCATGGCGTCGAGCGCGTTGCCGATCAGGTTGACCAGGATCTGCTCCAGACGGGTCTGGTCGATCAGCACCTGCACGTCTTCGAGGTCGCGGTGCAAGTGCAGTTGCGCGCTTTCCATCCGGCCGCCTAGCAATTGCAGGGCGGCGTCTACGGCTTTGCCAAAGCTGGCCTGGCCCTTGTCATCACCGCGCCGGGCGAAGGAGCGCAGGCTGGCGGTGATCCGGCCCATGCGGTCGATCAGCTCATTGATGGTCTTGAGGTTGGTGCTGGCCACATCCAGCTGACCGCGTTCCAGAAAGCGCACGGTATTACCGGACAAGGTCCGCAAGGCTGCCAGCGGCTGGTTCAATTCGTGGGCGATACTGGTGGACATCTGACCGATGGCCGCCAGTTTGCCAGCCTGGACCAGTTCATCCTGGGCCCGGCGCAATGTCTCTTCCGCTTGCCGCCGTTCACGGATCTGACCCTTGAGCCGTTCGTTGCTGGCGCGCAGGTCGGTGGTGCGTTCGGTAATCCGACGCTCCAGTTGATTGTTGGCTTCCTGCAAGGCTTCCCGCGCCGCGAGGCGGGTGGCGATCACCTTGCGTCGCTCGTTCCAGGCGATCAGCAGAAACGCCACCAGGGCAAACGCCACCGCCACCAGAATCCCCTGATTGATCGCTTCACGCCGCAAATCCTGCAGGGGGGTGAGCAGGGTGAAATTCCATGGGGTGTCGCTCAGCGGCCGGGTTTGCGAGAGGTAGCTGATGTTCTCTTCATCGGACATCAATTCGCTGTTGGCGGGGAAGGTCAGTTTTTCCTCGCCTTCGGCCAGTTTCTCCCGCGCCAGCGGTTGCAGTTCATTCAGCGGAAACCAGTAATACTGCAGGCTACGGGCCAGTTTTTCCTTGGTTTCCTCGCTCAATGGCACAACCGATTTAAGCCGCCGCGCCGGATCGCTGGAGAGAATGATGATGCCGTTCTCGTCGCTGACGAAGGCTTCCAGGCGCGCGCGCTGCCAGCGTTCTTCCATGGCTTCGAGGCGAACCTTGACCACGGCGACGCCGATGATCTTGCCGTGCTCTTCCAGACCGTGCGCCAGGTAATAGCCGGGTTCGCCGCTGGTGCTGCCGATGCCGTAGAAACGCCCCGACTGACCGCGTACGGCGTTCTGGAAATAGGCGCGGAAGGACAGGTCTTCACCCAGATAACTGTCGACATCGCGCCAGTTGCTGGTGGCCAGTACGCGACCGGTGGTGTCCATCACATAAATGGCCCGACTGCGGCTGCGCCGGTTCAGGCCTTCAAGGTATTCGTTGACCGTCTGCCGGAGTTCCGGAGACGGGTCGGCCAACAGCTTCGAAACACTGGATTCGAGTTCCAGCAGGCTGGGCAGGTAGGTGTACTTGCTGATCTCGCTCTCGACGGCGCGGGCGTGCAGTTCCAACTGACGCTGGCCATTCTCGCTGAGGCTGCGAATTCCGTAGTGTTCACTGACCCAGAAGCCGATGTAACCCAATCCGATCATCAGGGCGATGACCAGCGGCGGCAGGAACAGATGGCGAATCAAACGGGGTTTCACGGCGAGTGATGGCGGCGCGGCGCGATAGAGGGTGGAGTCGCATTTCATCACAGATGCCTTGGGTCAACCACAACACAAATATCCATATACCCACAGATCCTTGTGGGAGTTGGCTCTGTGGCGAGGGGGCTTGCCCCCGTTCGGCTGCGAAGCAGTCGTAAACCCGTTGCATGCGGTTTGACTTCGAAATGCCGGGGCCGCTTCGCGACCCAACGGGGGCAAGCCCCCTCGCCACACAAGCCAGCTCCCACAGGGGGAGCGGCGTCCGATGCTTAGTGCTGCAAAATTTTCGCGAGGAAGTGCTGTGTACGCTCGGCACGGGCGTTGATGTCGCCGAAGAACTCTTCTTTCTTGCAGTCTTCGATGATCTTGCCCTGGTCCATGAAAATCACCCGGTCCGCTACCTTGCGGGCGAAGCCCATTTCATGGGTCACGCACATCATGGTCATGCCTTCATGGGCCAGTTGCACCATCACGTCGAGTACTTCGTTGACCATTTCCGGGTCCAGCGCCGAGGTCGGTTCGTCGAACAGCATGACGATCGGGTCCATCGCCAGCGCACGGGCAATCGCCACACGCTGTTGCTGACCACCAGAAAGCTGGCCCGGGTGCTTATGCGCATGGGCAGATAGCCCGACTCGCTCAAGCAGTTGCAGGGCTTTTTTTGAGGCTTCTTCCTTGCTGCGGCCCAGCACCTTGATTTGCGCGATGGTCAGGTTATCCATGATGCTCAGGTGCGGGAACAGTTCGAAATGCTGGAACACCATGCCGACGCGGGAACGCAGTTTCGGCAGGTTGGTCTTCGGGTCGGCGATGGACGTGCCATCGACGATCACGTCGCCTTTCTGGAACGGTTCCAGCGCGTTGACGCATTTGATCAGGGTGGATTTTCCGGAACCGGATGGTCCGCACACCACGATCACTTCGCCTTTTTTGACCTCGGTGCTGCAGTCAGTCAGTACCTGGAAGTCGCCATACCACTTGTTGACATTCTTGATAGAGATCATACGGCAAACCTTTTTTGCAGACGCTTGACCAGCTGCGAGGCGGCAAAGCTGATGATGAAGTATGTGAAACCGGCGAAGATCAGGAACTCATTGGAGCGGCCGATGATGTCGCCACTGGCGCGCGAGGCATTGAGGAAGTCCACCAGACCCACCGCGTAAACCAGCGAGGTGTCCTGAAACAGGATAATGCTCTGTTGCAGCAGCAGCGGGGTCATCTTGCGGAACGCTTGCGGCAGGATGATCAATCGCATCATTTGGCCGTAGCCCATGCCCAATGCCTGGGCAGCACCCATCTGGCCCTTGGGGATCGACTGCACGCCGGCCCGGACGATTTCGCAGAAGTACGCTGCTTCGAACATCATGAAGGCTACGATGCACGAGGCGAACGCGCCGATCGGAGTATCTTCGCCGGTGATCCAGCGTAGTACGAACGGCACCGCCAGGTAGAACCAGGTGATGACCAGCAGCAGTGGAATCGAGCGGAAGTAGTTAACGTAGGCGCCGGCGATGTTCGACAGCAGTTTGCTGTGGGACAGGCGCATCAGTGCCAGGATCGTGCCGAGGATGATCCCGCCGGTCACGCCCAGGGCCATGAGTTTGAGGGTCATGACCATGCCGTTCCACAAGCCCGGCAGGGACGGAATGATGCCCGAGAAGTCGAATTCCATCATTTACCCCCTACGGAGATCAGGCCTGGTACGGCAACTTTCTTCTCGACACCGCGCATCAGTAACATCAGGCCCATGTTCAGGGTGAAGTAGATCAGCGTCGCCAAGGTGAAGGCTTCGAACAGGTTGGCGGAGAACTCGGCGGTCTGTTTGGTCTGCGCGAGCAGCTCCATCAGGCCGATCAGCGAGGCCACGGACGAGTTCTTGAACACGTTCAAAAATTCCGAGGTAAGCGGCGGAATAATGATGCGGTAAGCCTGGGGCAGCAGCACGTTCCAGTAGATCTGCGGCAGCTTGAAACCCATGGCGCGGGCAGCGGATTCCTGGCCGCGAGGCAGCGCCTGGATACCGGTGCGCACTTGTTCGCAAACCCGAGCGGTGGTGAACAGACCCAGGCACACGACGACGCTGAGGAAGGCCGAGGTGGTCGGGTTGAGATCTTGCTTGTACCACTCCTGGATGTCCGCAGGCAGCAGGTCGGGTACCAGGAAGTACCAGATGAACAGCTGAACCAGCAGCGGCACGTTACGGAAGAGTTCGACGTAGCAGGTCGCGATGCCCGATACGATGCGATTCGGCACCGTGCGCATGACGCCCAGAATCGAGCCTAGTAGCAGCGCGATGATCCAGGCTGCGACGGCAATGGCGATGGTCCAGCCCAAACCGGAGAGGTACCAGTCGAAATAAATCTCGCTGCCCACGCCGGTGGACTTGAAGAACACGCCCCAGTCCCAGTTGTAATTCATTAGGGTCTCCCCTCGGATTCGTTCGATTTACAAATGCCCGCCTGGGGAATCTCCGTTCCCGCCCGACCATGACGTCAGGCACACACGAGCGGCTCGACAACCACCGGTTCGAGTGTTTCCAAAAATGCCAGCAGGGAGTGACAAATCCCTGAAAGGGCAAAAGGCCCTCTCAGGGGATAAGGTTAGTCAGAAATCAGGATTTCTTTTCGTCAGCCGCTTTGTCGGTCGGATTGGCGATCAGGGCCTTGAGCTCTTCGCTCATCGGGAACATCAGATTCAGGCCTTTTGGCGGAATTGGCTGCATGAACCATTTTTCGTAGATCTTGTTGATCTCGCCCGACTTGTAGGTCGCGATGATGGCGTCGTCGACGGCTTTCTTGAACGGTGCGTCGCCCTTGCGAACCATGCAGCCGTAGATTTCGAACGATTGTGGTGTGCCGGTCACGGCCCAGTCATCCGGCTTCTTGGCCTTGGCCATTTCGCCCGCCAACAAGGCGTCGTCCATCATGAAAGCAACGGCACGGCCGGTTTCCAGCATCTGGAAGGACTCGCCATGGTCTTTGGCGGAGATCACGTTCATGCCCATCTGCTTGTCGGCGTTCATCGACTTGAGGATGCGCTCGGACGTGGTGCCGGCGGTGGTCACGACGTTCTTGCCTTTGAGGTCGGCGAAGTCTTTGTACGGCGAGTCTTTCTTGGCCAGCAGCTTGGTGCCGATTTCGAAGATACCCACGGAGAAGTCAACTTGCTGCTGACGTTCGACGTTGTTGGTGGTGGAGCCGCACTCGACGTCCACGGTGCCGTTCTGCACCAGCGGGATACGGGTTTGCGAGGTCACCAGGTTGTATTTGACCTGGAGGTTGGGCATGTCCAGGTCTTTCTTGATGGCTTCAACGATTTTCAGCTGGATATCGTGGGAGTAGCCAACCGGTTTGCCGGAAGCGTCCGCGATATAGGAAAACGGAATGGAAGCGTCACGATGCCCGAGGGTGATGGTGCCGGACTCTTTGATCTTCTTCAGTGTGCCGGTGAGTTCGGCTGCGAAAACTGGAGTGCTAATCAGAGCGGCAGCAATGGCTGCGCCCAGGATATGGGGAACGATGCGCATCAAATTTTCCTCGACATTGTTTTTTTTATGGAGCCAGTTCATCGGCCTTTTGGTGCTTCGAATGCCTGACGGCTCCTGAAGCGTTGGCGCAACAGGCATTCGTCCAAGAGTGTAGAGCATGACTCGTGCCAGGCCAGGCGATATAGATCAACTCATTGATTTATAACGTTATTAAATATTTGTGGCGTTGAATTTTCTATTGGGCAATCCGGTTTACCGAATCGACTGGCAAGTCGCGTTCGGAAAACCGAATGCAATCTTGGGTTTTACTCAAACCCTGTGGGAGCGGGCTTGCCCGCGATAGCGGTGTATCAGTCGACATTATTATTGACTGTGCTGGCGTCATCGCGGGCGAGCCCGGCTCCCACAGGGGTTCGCGATGCGTTCGGAATACAAAAAAGCCCCTGAATCTCACGATTCAGGGGCTTTGGTTCAACCGGATTCCCGATCAGGCCGCTTGGATCTTGCTGCGGTTCTGTTCGACCTTGTTCAGGTAATCCTTGAGCTTTTGCTGTTCCGCCGGGGTGGTGAACAGCCCGAGCTTGCTGCGGCGCCACAGAATATCGTGGGCGGTGGTCGCCCATTCTTCGCTGCACAGGTAATCGACTTCGCGGGTGTAGAGACCGCCGCCGATGTGTTCGCCCAGATCACTGAGGCTTTCCACGCCTTCGAGCATGCGCCAGGTGCGGCTGCCGTAAGTGGTGGCCCAACGTCGAGCGATCTCGGTGGGCACCCAGTCGAACTTGTCGCGGATCCGCAAGCTCAAGGCTTGCGGGGTGGTCATGTCTTCGCCGCCGGGCAGGGTGGCGCTGGCGGTCCAGCTTGGCTTGATGTGCGTGAAGTACGGGGCCAGTTGCGCCAGCGCCGATTCGGCCAGTTTGCGGTAAGTCGTCAGCTTGCCGCCGAACACCGACAGCAGCGGCGCTTCTTCGCCACTGCCCGACAACGCCAATGTGTAATCGCGGGTGACGGCCGATGGGTTGTCGGACTCGTCGTTGCACAGCGGGCGAACGCCGGAATAGCTGTGCAGGATGTCGTCGCGGCTGATTTGCTTCTTGAAGTGGGCGTTGACCACTTTGAGCAGGTAATCGGTTTCGCCTTCGGTGATCGCAACTTTCGCCGGGTCGCCGGTGTACTCGCGGTCGGTGGTGCCGATCAGGGTGAAGTGATTCAGGTACGGAATGGTGAACACGATGCGCTGATCTTCGTTTTGCAGAATGTGCGCGTGTTCGCCTTCATACAGTTTCGGCACGATCAGGTGGCTGCCCTGGATCAGACGGATGCCGTACGGCGATTCCATCTTCAGGTCGTCACGAATGAACTTGGCGACCCACGGGCCGGCTGCGTTCACCAGCGCTTTGGCGCGGATCGAAAACAGGCTGCCATCGGCGCGTTCCAGGTGCAGGTGCCACAGGCCTTTGGTGCGACGGGCACTGACGCAACGGGTTTGGGTATGGACGTGAGCGCCTTTCTCGCGGGCGGCCATGGCGTTCAGTACGACCAGGCGTGCGTCATCGACCCAGCAATCGGAATATTCGAAGCCTTTGGTGATTTCGCTTTTCAGCGGGCTGTCCGGGCCGAACTTCAGGCTTTTCGAGCCTTCGAGTTTTTCCCGTTTACCGAGGTGATCATAAAGGAACAGGCCGGCGCGGATCATCCAGGCCGGACGGAGGTGCGGGCGGTGCGGCAGCACGAAACGCATCTGTTTAACGATGTGCGGCGCCTTGGCCAGCAGCACTTCGCGCTCGGCGAGGGCTTCGCGCACCAGGCGGAATTCGTAATGTTCGAGATAGCGCAGGCCGCCGTGGATCAGCTTGCTGCTGGCGGACGAGGTGTGGCTGGCCAAGTCATCCTTTTCGCAAAGGAATACCGAAAGACCGCGACCGGCGGCATCCGCTGCGATCCCCACGCCATTGATCCCACCACCAATGACGGCGATATCGTAAACCTCGGCAAGAGGGGGCGTAGGCAAGGTAGAAGTGGGCATCGGCTGGCCTCGGGCTTTTGATTTTCTATATTGGAATTCGAACATTAATGTTCATTTGCGAAAATATTAGCCCATAAAGACGCCCGCAGCCAGTCCACTTCGATTGAAAATACTGATCGAAGGGCAGTTAAAGGAAAATTTACGAACATTTAATGAGCGTGGGAGGGCTTTTTTGGCGAGGGAGCTTGCTCCCGCTGGGCTGCGAAGCAGCCCTAAAACCGGTGAGCGCGGTTTTTCAGGAAGAACAAATTGTCTGATTTGCGTCTGCTGCGCAGCCGAGCGGGAGCAAGCTCCCTCGCCACAAGGGAGCGTGCTGTTTTCGAAGGGGGTTAAACCACTTCCAACCGAATCTTGTGCTGGCTCAACAACTGCGCCAAGGCCGGCGAAGGCTGCTGATCAGTGACCAGGCAATCGATCAGGCTGATCGGCCCCAGGCGAATCATGGCATTGCGCCCGAATTTGCTGGAGTCCGCCGCGAGGATCACCTGCCGGGCATTGGCGATGATCGCCTGGGACACCCGCACTTCCTGATAATCGAAGTCCAGCAAACTGCCGTCTTCATCGATGCCGCTGATGCCGACCAGTGCGAAGTCGACCTTGAACTGGTTAATGAAGTCGACACTCGCCTGACCGACCACGCCACCGTCCCGCCGCACGTTGCCACCGGTCAGCAGCACGTCGAAATCGTCCTTGGCGCTGAGCATCGAGGCCACATGCAGGTTGTTGGTGATGATCTTCAGGTGGTTGTGGTTGAGCAGCGCCCGAGCGATGGATTCGGTGGTGGTACCGATATTAATGAACAGCGAGGCGTGATCGGGAATCTGAGCGGCAATGGCTTCGCCGATACGCTGTTTTTCATCGCGCATCTGATCGGCGCGCATGGCGTAGGCGGTGTTTTCGACGCTGGAATCATAGGCTGCGCCGCCGTGGTAGCGACGCAGCAGATTGACTTCCGCCAGTTGATTGATATCGCGGCGGATGGTTTGCGGTGTAACGACGAACAGCTGAGCCATTTCCTCGATGCTGACATAGCCGCGTTCGCGGACCAGTTCGAGGATTTGCTGCTGACGGGGAGGCAGATTCATGGGGCTTCCTTTGGGCTGCCGTGCAAAATTTGCCCATGATGCCGCAGGAATCTGCTCCCTACCAGTTAGAACCCCATCCTTGGCTTATTCAGCGCCTTCGTGCGGTTCCCAATCACGAGTACGGCTGACAGCTTTCTTCCAGCCAGCGTAGAGTTTTTCCTTCGCGGTTTCGTCCAGCGTCGGTTCGAACTCGCGCTCGATCACTGCCTTGCCGCGCAACTCGTCCAGGCTGCCCCAGAAGCCACACGCCAGACCCGCCAGGTAAGCCGCGCCCAATGCGGTGGTTTCGCGCATTTGCGGGCGCTCGACCTGAGTGCCGAGGATGTCGGCCTGGAATTGCATCAGGAAGTTGTTTGCAACTGCGCCGCCGTCCACGCGCAGGGACTTGAGGCGTTCGCCGGAGTCCTGCTGCATGGCGTCCAGGACGTCGCGGGTCTGGTAGGCAATCGACTCCAGCGCGGCACGAATGATGTGATCCACGCGTACGCCGCGAGTCAGGCCGAACAGCGCGCCGCGGGCATACGGGTCCCAATACGGAGCGCCCAGGCCGGTGAAGGCCGGCACCAGGTACACGCCGTTGCTGTCCTTGACCTTGTTGGCGAAGTATTCGGTGTCATGGGCGTCGTTGATGATTTTCAACTCGTCACGCAGCCACTGCACGGTGGAGCCACCGTTGAACACCGCGCCTTCGAGGGCGTAGGCCACTTCGCCGCGCGGGCCGCAAGCGATGGTGGTGAGCATGCCGTGTTTGGACTTCACTGCTTTGTCGCCGGTGTTCATCAGCAGGAAGCAACCGGTACCGTAGGTGTTTTTCGCCTGGCCTGGTTCGACGCACATCTGGCCGAAGAGGGCCGCCTGCTGGTCGCCGGCAATACCGCCAATGGCGATGCCGCTTTTGGTGTGGCCGTAGATTTCGGACGAGGACTTAACTTCCGGGAGCATCTCGCGCGGGATGTCGAGGACTTCCAGCATCTTGGCGTCCCACTCCAGCGTGTGGATGTTGAAGAGCATGGTGCGCGAGGCGTTGGTGTAGTCGGTGACGTGCACTTTGCCGCCGGTAAATTTCCAGATCAGCCAGCTATCGATGGTGCCGAACAGCAGTTCACCCTTGCGCGCACGCTCACGGCTGCCTTCGACGTTGTCGAGGATCCACTTGAGTTTGGTGCCGGAGAAGTACGGGTCGGTGACCAGGCCAGTGGTGTCGCTGATGTATTGCTCGTGGCCATCGCGCTTGAGCTGCTGGCAGATTTCGGTGCTGCGGCGGCACTGCCAGACGATCGCGTTGTAGATCGGGCGGCCGGTGGTCTTGTCCCAGACTACGGTGGTTTCGCGCTGGTTGGTGATGCCGATGGCCGCGACCTGATCGTGATGCAGGCCGGCTTGAGCCAAGGCCTCGACCATCACGGCGCTTTGGGTGGCGAAGATTTCCATCGGGTCATGTTCGACCCAACCGGCTTGCGGGTAATGCTGCGCGAATTCGCGCTGGGCGGTGCAGACCACGTTCGCGTCACGGTCGAAAATGATCGCGCGGGAGCTGGTCGTACCCTGATCGAGGGCAATGATGTAGTTCTTATTCTGTATGTCGGTCATGTCGATTGCCTTGGACGAAAAATAGGAAGTGAGGTCAGGCGCGGGACCACATGGGCAGGATCACGCGCCAACGGTTTCAAGACGTTCTTGGTTTGCCGTCAATGGCCGGTGCTGCATCCTTTGTAGCAGGTATGGCGCTGGGCAGATGACGGGCAATCAGCCCGCGATAAGCTGCAGCACCGAGGCAGGCACCAACAATCGGTGCAAAAATCGGGATCAGGAAGTACGGGATATCGCGTCCGCCAGTGAAGGAAATTTCACCCCAGCCTGCGAAGAAAGTCATTAGTTTAGGACCGAAGTCGCGGGCCGGGTTCATCGCGAAACCGGTCAACGGGCCCATCGAGCTACCGATCACGGCAATCAGCAGGCCGATCAGCAACGGCGCCAGCGGCCCTTTGGGCAGGCCATTGTTGTCGTCGGTCAGCGACATGATCACGCCCATCAGGATGGCGGTGATGATCACTTCAACCAAAAAGGCCTGGGCTGTGGTCAGGGCCGGGTTCGGGAAGGTGGAGAACACCGAAGCCAATTCAAGGCTGGCCTGGGTGCCACGAACCATTTGGTGAGTTTGTTCGAAATCGAAGAAAAGGTTGCTGTATAGCGTGTAAACCAACAAAGCCCCGCAGAAGGCGCCGGCCACCTGGGAGAGGATATAGAACGGCAGTTTGCGCTTTTCGAAGTCAGCGAAAATGCTCAGCGCGATACTCACTGCAGGATTGAGGTGCGCGCCGGAAACGCCGGCGGTGAGGTAGATCGCCATACTGACGCCCACCCCCCAAATGATGCTGATTTCCCACAGTCCGAAGCTGGCACCCGCCACCTTGAGCGCGGCAACGCAGCCGGTACCGAAAAAGATTAGCAGTGCAGTACCCAGAAACTCGGCCATGCATTGGCTCGAGAGCGACGGTTGTTGTAAAGCAGTTGTCATTGAAAACCTCGTTTTTGTTGTTGTCTGGCGCTTTTTCATCAAGGTCAAAGCGCGATTTTCACCAAGGCAGAATCCCCATCCTGTGCTCGGCTTACTGCTGGGTGCTGCGGTGAGACATTCGTACAGTATTCAGATTCGAAAAAATATAGACAAGAAACGCTGCTGTCAAAGGTCGAAAGTGAACTGTTGGTCACATTTCAACTATTAGTCACGTGAATGACCGCATCGTTCATCAGGCAGGCCGACCGTGGACGAACGGCACCGAAGGCCGGCCAAGCTATTGAAATGGCGTTGTAATAGAGCCTTTTATCGATCAATGACCTAGAATCCTGCGCAGTATTTTTCTTCTGCCGCCAAGCTTGGAGCTGCCATGACCCCCGCATTGGATTTGTTGAAAAAAGTTCGTGCCGAACATCGCGTGCACAGTTACGAACATGATCCAAAGGCGGCGTCCTATGGTCTGGAGGCCGCGGAAAAACTGGGGTTGGACCCGGCTCAGGTGTTCAAGACATTGTTGGCGGCCAGCGAGAAGGGAGAGTTGTTGGTGGCGGTGGTGCCGGTCGTCGGAAGTCTGGACTTGAAGGCGCTGGCGCATGCCGCTGGCGTAAAAAAAGTCGAAATGGCCGACCCCGCGGCTGCACAGCGTTCGACGGGGTATCTGTTGGGCGGCATCAGCCCGCTCGGGCAGAAGAAGCGCCTGCGTACCTTTATTGACCGTTCAGCCCAGCCTTTTTCCAGCATTTTCGTCAGCGCCGGACGGCGTGGTCTGGAAGTTGAACTGGCGCCCGCCGTGTTGGCCGAACACACCCAGGCGAAGTTCGCCGATATCGGTCGCGCCTGAGTAGAGGGTCTCGGGCGTTCAGCCCGGCCCCGTATGGTGGAAATTGATTGGTTCTGTCACTGGTGAAGGGCTCTTCGTGGCTGCATGCTCGTCGACCTAAAAAAGGGAGATGTGGCATGCAGCTAGAGTTTCATCAGGTCGACGCGTTCAGTGATCAGCCGTTCAGTGGCAACCCGGCGATGGTGTACCGGCTCGATGCCTGGCTCGACGATGAGTTGATGCAAAAAATCGCCGCCGAACACAACCTCGCCGAAACCGCGTTTCTGGTACGTGAGGCGGCCGTTTGGCACATCCGCTGGTTTACCCCGACCACCGAAGTCCCGTTATGCGGCCATGCGACCCTGGCCAGCGCCTATGTTCTGTTTGAAATCTATAAGGAACCGGTCGAACGGCTGGACTTCATCTGCCAGTCCGGCCTGCTGAGTGTCAGCCGTGAGGGCGAGCGCTTGTGGCTGGATTTCCCGGTCATCGTGCCGACGGAAGTGGGCGTGACCCTGGATATCGAGCGCGCCTTGGGTGTGAAAGCGGTTGATGTGCTGGGCTCGAAAGAATTGTTCGTGGTGCTGGAGTCCGAGCAAGCGGTGCTCGATTGTCAGCCGGACATGGTTGCGCTGGCAAAACTGCCGTGGCTGGGCGCCATTGTGACGGCCAAGGGCAACAAGCATGATTTTGTGTCGCGATACTTTGCCCCGGCAATCGGCATCAACGAAGACCCGGTGACCGGGTCGACCCATTGCAGCCTGATTCCGTATTGGTCGGAACGCTTGGGCAAGTCGAGTCTGACGGCTTATCAGTGTTCGGCACGGGGCGGGGAGTTGTTTTGCCAGCTGGAAGGGGATCGGGTGAGTATTGGCGGGAATGCGACGCTGGTCGCAAGCGGCAAATTATTGCTCGGATGATTTTTTGTAGGAGCGAGCGGTGCGGCGATCCGAGTTGCCCGCGAAGGCGCCGTGTCAGTCGACATCATCATTGACTGACACGACGCCTTCGCGGGCAAGCCTCGCTCCTACAGATTCTGGTGTCAGCTGGCGGTGCTGTACCGCCGAACACCGGATTCGATCACCGGGATCTGCGCCGCCGTGCTGCCGTTCGCCTGAAACAGCACCAGGTGTTCAGCCGCCACCCGAATGCCTACTTCAGCACCGACCAGATGATCGGCATGGCTCGGGAAAATCGACTCCAGCTGCGCGCCCGTAGGCAACTGCAAGCGGTACAGGGTTGATGCGCCCTGGAAGCTCTTGCCAACAATCTGCGCCCTCAGTGGGCTGTCCGGCGCATAGACGATATCGTCCGGACGCAACAACACATCCACGGCACAACCGATTGGCCAGGTGTAGGCACGGTTGCCGCGCAATTCACCCAACTCGGTCTGTACCGACTCCGGGCTGCTCAACTGACCGCGAATGAAGTAACCCTGGCCAATGAAACTGGCCACGAATGGCGTAAGGGGTTCGTGATAGAGGTTGTAGGGCGTGTCCCACTGCTCCAGGCGACCTTCCTTGAAAACCCCCACATGGTCACTGACCGCGAAGGCTTCTTCCTGATCGTGGGTCACCAGAATCGCACTGGTGCCGCGAGCCTTGAGAATGGCGCGTACTTCATGGCTGAGCTTGCGTCGCAATTCGCCGTCGAGGTTGGAAAACGGTTCGTCGAGCAACAGCAGCTGCGGTTCCGGCGCCAAGGCGCGGGCGAGGGCGACACGTTGCTGCTGACCACCGGACAACTCATGAGGGAAGCGCTTGCCGAGGTTTTTCAGGTTGACCAGTTCGAGCAGCTCTTCGGTGATGCGATCCTTTTGCGGGTGCTTGCGGATCCCGAAAGCGATGTTCTCGGCCACGCTCAAATGCGGAAACAGTGCGTAATCCTGGAACACCATGCCGATCCGGCGCTTCTCCGGGGCGAGGGTGAAACCAGCGCTGGAGATGGTCTCGCCCGCCAGCTGGATTTCGCCTTCGTGCACCGGTTCAAAACCGGCAATCGCCCGCAGGGTGGTGGTTTTGCCGCAGCCCGAAGACCCCAGCAGGCAACCGATATCGCCGGCATTCAAATGCAGGTTGAGGTTCTGCACAACCCGCTGGTTTTGGTAACCGCAGGCCAGGTTGCGCAGGTTCAGCAGTAATGGCTGGCTCATGCGTGGTGGTACGAAGGCGGGACGAGGAATTCGAGCAAGGCCTTTTGCGCATGAAGACGGTTTTCGGCTTGATCCCAGGCCACCGAGCGCGAGTCGTCGAGCAGGTCGAGGCTGATTTCCTCACCACGGTGGGCCGGCAGGCAATGCATGAACAGCACGTCCGTCGCGGCCAGGTCGAGCAGGGCACGGTTGACCTGGAACGGTGCGAACAACTTCAGGCGCTTGGCGGTTTCCTCTTCCTGGCCCATGGAGGTCCAGACGTCGGTGCTCACTAGGTGCGCGCCACGCACGGCTTCCTGCGGATCGCGGACGATGGTCACCCGATCGCCGGCTTTAGCCACGAACTCAGGGTTAGGCTCGTAACCTTCCGGGCAGGCGATGCGCAACTGGAAGTCGAACTGGATCGCCGCTTCTATATAGCTGTTGCACATGTTGTTGCCATCGCCGATCCAGGCCACGGTCTTGCCTTGAATCGAACCGCGGTGTTCGAGGAAGGTTTGCATGTCGGCCAGTAACTGGCACGGGTGCAGGTCATCGGACAGGCCGTTGATCACGGGCACGCGGGAGTTGGCGGCGAATTCGGTCAGGGTGCTGTGGGCAAAGGTACGGATCATCACTGCATCGAGCATGCTCGACATGACGATGGCACAGTCGCCGATCGGCTCGCCGCGACCCAGTTGGGTATCGCGTGGCGACAGGAAGATCGCCTGCCCACCGAGCTGGATCATGCCGGCTTCGAACGAAATACGGGTGCGGGTCGACGATTTCTCGAAAATCATCCCGAGCACGCGGTTTTTCAGAGGCTCGAACAGTACGCCGCGGTTACGCAGGTCTTTGAGCTCAACGCCTCGACGGATCACGCTGACCAGCTCTTCGGGCGTGCAATCCATCAGGGAGAGAAAGTGCCTTGCGCTCATCATTGACTACCTTTTTGCAACAGACCGCAGATACTCAAAGCCTTGTTTAACTGAAAAACGGGCGAGACCTGCGGCGTAAGCCGCACGGGGCGACGAAATAGGGGAAGGCGCGATATTGACATTAAATGTCGCGTTTTTCCAATGGGCTACGGTGTTTAGAGGATTTCAGAGGGGCTACGGGTGACCGCAGTAGCGCTTTTGAAGCCTGTTTCCTGACAGCAGCTAACCATTTGTACACCGCGCTCGCCGGGCTTGGCAATCAAACAGGGCGCGGGCGACACGCTGGCGGTCGGTTTTTGACCTGTCATTCGGGCCTTTGGCGGGCAATGTGTCTTGTCCGAAACATTTGCTAAAGCAAAGTGCTGGGTTATAACTAGAGCACGAGCGACGCAGGAAGCCTCAGGAATGGAATCGAAAGAACAACTGTTAATGGAGCTACTCGGCCTTACGGCCCGCTCCCTGACTCACCTCACCGCTTCCATGACCTCGATGTCTTTCGAGCTGATGCGTAGTGAAGACGAAGTCACGAAGGTGGCCGGCCGGCGCATGATCGACCGCATGGCCACCATCAGCGCCGGGCTCGACGAGCATTGGCGACTGATTGGCGAGCTCACCGGCGTGCATGTTGCCCACGAGCAGATCGAAACCATCGAGGAGATCCAGTTGCAGGCGCCGCCGAGTCTGCCGCCGAACTGATCCCTTGCTGTCATCGGCTGGCCTGATGGTTGCCGATTCACAAGACGAACGTCGCTGGCAAAGGGGCGAGTCGCGCGCCATAGTTTTGTTCCCGCGGCCGATATTGCCCGCCCAGAACAAAACAGAGACTGGCCATGACCAAGACTCTCCATCACCGTGCGTGCCACCTGTGTGAAGCCATCTGCGGCCTGACCATCGAAACCACCGAGGTCGAAGGCAGCGGCGTACAGATCACCTCGATCAAGGGTGACCCCCAAGACACCTTCAGCCGCGGGCATATCTGCCCCAAAGCGGTTGCCCTGCAAGACATCCAGAACGATCCGGATCGCCTGCGTCAGCCGATGCTGCGAGTGGGCAGCGAGTGGCAGCCTATCGAGTGGGAAGATGCCTTCAGTCTTGTGGCCGAACGCCTGGCGGCGATTCAGGAGCGTCACGGGCAGAACGCGGTGGCGGTCTATCAGGGCAACCCCAGCGTGCACAACTACGGGTTGATGACCCATAGCAATTACTTCCTCGGTCTGTTGAAAACCCGCAACCGGTTTTCCGCGACGTCGGTCGATCAATTGCCCCATCACCTGACCAGTCACTTGATGTACGGCCACGGCTTGCTGTTGCCGATTCCGGACATCGATCACACCGATTTCATGCTGATCCTGGGCGGTAATCCACTGGCCTCCAACGGCAGCATCATGACCGTGCCGGATGTAGAGAAGCGCCTCAAGGCGATTCAGGCCCGGGGCGGCAAAGTAGTGGTGGTCGATCCGCGTCGCAGCGAAACGGCGGCGATTGCCGATCAGCATCTGTTCGTGCGCCCCGGTGGCGATGCGGCGCTGTTGTTCGGGCTGCTCAATACCTTGTTCGCCGAAGGCTTGACCCGCGACAGTCACTTACCGGTCGACGGCCTGGACGAAGTGCGTGAGGCGATCGCAGGTTTCACCACCGAAGCCATGAGCCCGCTGTGCGCGGTGCCCGCCGAGCAGATCCGTCAACTGGCACGGGACTTCGCGGCAGCGCCGACAGCGGTCTGCTACGGCCGCATGGGCGTTTCGACTCAGGCTTTCGGCACCCTGTGCCATTGGCTGGTGCAATTGATCAATTTGGTCACCGGCAACCTCGATCGGGTGGGCGGTGCGCTGTGCACCGAGCCTGCGGTGGATCTGGTGGCATCGACCTCGGGCGGGCATTTCAACCGGTGGCAGAGTCGCGTGTCCGGACGTCCGGAATACGCTGGAGAACTGCCAGTATCGGCGCTGGCCGAAGAGATGCTCACCGAAGGGGAAGGGCAGGTCCGCGCGCTGATCACCGTGGCGGGTAATCCGGTGCTGTCCACGCCTAATGGCCGGCAATTGGAGCAGGCACTGGACGGGTTGGAGTTCATGGTCAGTGTCGACCTGTACATCAATGAAACCACGCGTTATGCCGACCTGATCCTGCCGTCGACTTCGGCGCTGGAAAACGATCATTACGACACCACGTTCAACATGTTCGCGGTGCGCAACGTCACCCGCTTCAACCGGGCGATCCTCGCCAAGCCGGAAGGTGCGCTGCATGACTGGGAGATCTTCGTGGGGCTGGCCAAAGCCTTTGCGACCAAGACCGGCAAGGAACTGAAACCGACCATCGCGCCGGCGCAGATGATCGACCGAGGGCTGCGGATGGGCCTGTATGGCGACGCTTCGGAACACAAGTTGTCGCTGGCGACCTTGTTCGATCATCCTCACGGTATCGATCTGGGCGCGCTTAAACCCAACCTGGCGCCACGCCTGAAAACGGCCAATCAGCGAGTCCAGGCAGCGCCTGTCGAGATCCTCGCCGACCTGGCGCGCTTCGCGGCATTGCAAGCACCGGCCGCCGATGAGCTGCTGATGATCGGCCGCCGTCATGTGCGTAGTAACAACTCATGGATGCACAACTATCACCGTCTGGTGAAGGGCAAACCGCGCCATCAACTGCTGATGAACCCGGACGACTTGGCCAGCCGGGGGCTCAGCGATGGGCAGCGGGTGCGCGTCAGTTCGCGGGTCGGCGTGATCGAGGTTGAAGTGGTCGCCAGCCTGGATATGATGAAAGGTGTGGTCAGCCTTCCTCACGGTTGGGGGCATGCGCGACCGGGTGTGCAGATGACGATTGCCAGCGGTCAACCCGGCTCCAGCGCCAATGACCTGACTGACGAATGTCAGCTCGATGAGTTGTCGGGCAATGCGGCGTTGAATGGCGTACCGGTGACCGTGGCGGCGGCGTGAACATGACTGTCGGGGAGGCCGAGCATGGCGCTCGGGTTTCCGTTACAATGCGCCACCGTGCCGACCACTGAGTCGGAAAGTTCAGCCGAGGTGCTCCATGGATATCATCGAAACGATTAAAGAGCAGATTGCCAACAACACCATTCTGCTTTACATGAAAGGCTCGCCGAATGCCCCACAGTGTGGGTTCTCCGCGAAAGCCGCTCAGGCTGTTATGGCCTGTGGCGAAAAGTTTGCCTATGTGGACATCCTGCAGAACCCGGAAATCCGCGCCAACCTGCCAAAGTACGCCAACTGGCCAACCTTCCCGCAACTGTGGGTCGGCGGCGAACTGGTCGGCGGTAGCGACATCATGACTGAAATGGCTGCCGACGGTTCGTTGCAAGCGACGATCAAAGCCGCTGTTGAAGCTGCTGCTGCCAACAAGACCGACGCCTGATTCGCTGTGTGTGGGAGCGGGCTTGCTCGCGAAGGCGGTATAACATTCAACAGATAAGTTGACTGACCTACCGCTTTCACGAGCAAGCCCGCTCCCACATTTGTTTTAGGGTGAGCCTGAAATTCGGTCATTAAAAAGCCCCGCCTCTTTAAAAGAGAGCGGGGCTTTTTATTGCATCGCGATTAGCGGCGTAGCATTTACTCTTCGCCCATCTGCGATTGCAGATAGTTCTCAAGACCGACTTTATCGATCAGGCCCAGTTGGGTTTCCAGCCAGTCGATATGTTCTTCTTCGGATTCCAGAATGTCTTCGAGCAGTTCACGGCTACCGAAGTCGCCGACAGTTTCGCAGTGAGCGATAGCGACTTTCAGGTCAGCATGGCCGTCGCGTTCGATCTTCAGGTCGCACTCAAGCATTTCCTTGGTGTGTTCGCCGATGTGCAGCTTGCCCAGGTCCTGGACGTTCGGCAGGCCTTCAAGGAACAGGATGCGCTTGATCAGCTTGTCCGCGTGCTTCATCTCGTCGATGGATTCGTGGTACTCGTGCTTGCCGAGCTTGTTCAGGCCCCAATCTTCATACATGCGTGCATGCAAAAAGTATTGATTGATCGCGACCAGCTCATTGGCAAGGATCTTGTTGAGATGCTGGATGACTGTAATGTCGCCTTTCATGATGGGGTCCTGCCCTGTATTAGCTGTCTATAAAGGCAGAGTTTGAGCCGCGTAATTAAGAGTGTCAAACCTAAGTTATTGAAACTTAAATGAAAATTAATCGGAATAAGAATGTTTGTGTTCCGCGTCTAGTGCCTAAGCGATTGATTTCCAGACATAAAAAAACCGGACATCAAGTCCGGTTCTTTGAAATACGGTAGTTATGCGGCGGTAAATTCTGCAGGGTAGGGGATCGCCGCCTGGGCCGATTGCACTTTACCCAGGGTGTCACGGACCACTTCCTTGGCAAGGCAGGCGCATTTACCGCATTGGCTGGCAACGCCGGTGGCCTGACGTACTTCCCGATAGCTGCAGCAACCTTCATAGATTGCATCGCGGATTTGACCGTCGGTGACGCCAGTGCAGAGGCAGACATACATAAGTGAGAACCGTCGCTGGTTGTGACTCAATTGCGATGGATCTTAATGTTAACGAGAATGATTGTCAAAGTGGTTTCTGAAGGTTTTCGTCATAAGGGCGTGTGACTGACGAACGGCTTCTTCTCAGCCTTCCATGAGGAAAATATAGCCGCGGCCTTTTTACCTTCCAGAAAAAACCGTTGAGGACAGGCCAAAAACGCGGTGTATGATGGTCGGCCTTTTGCGAAGGGGGATCGTGTCACAGGGCTGTCGCCTGAGGGTGACAGGCTGATACGAACCCTGCACTTCACCGTTATTACACCAGGAGATATCCAATGAGCGTACTCGTAGGCAAACAAGCCCCTGACTTCACCGTACCGGCCGTACTCGGCAATGGCGAAATCGTAGACAGCTTCACCCTGTCCTCGGCCATCAAAGGCAAATACGGCCTGGTGTTCTTCTACCCACTGGACTTCACCTTCGTTTGCCCGTCCGAGCTGATCGCTCTGGACAACCGCATGTCTGACTTCAAGGCACGCAACGTGGAAGTGGTAGCCGTTTCGATCGACTCGCACTTCACCCACAACGCCTGGCGCAACACCCCGGTCAACAATGGTGGCATCGGCGAAGTTCGCTACACCATGGCGGCCGACCTGAAGCACGAAATCGCCAAGGCCTACGACGTTGAGTCCGAAGGCGGCGTGGCTTTCCGTGGCGCGTTCCTGATCGACGACAAAGGCGTTGTCCGCTCGCAGATCATCAACGACCTGCCGCTGGGCCGTAACATCGAAGAGCTGATCCGTCTGGTCGACGCTCTGCAATTCCACGAAGAGCACGGCGAAGTTTGCCCTGCCAACTGGAAAAAAGGCGACAAAGGCATGACCGCTTCCACCGAAGGTGTTGCGGCTTACCTGACCGAGAACGCTGCTGCGCTGTAAGGCACGTTCGAGGCATAAAAAAACCGGCTGATAAGGCCGGTTTTTTTATGGGCGGGATAAACCCATGCTGTTCACTTGTGGTGAGGGAGCAGCTCCCTCACCACAGATCAGTGACGGATCAGTCGTTGTAGTCTTCCCAGCCGCCCATTTGTTTCCAGCGATTGACGATGCCGCAGAACAGGTCAGCCGTCTTCTCGGTGTCGTAGCGGGCCGAGTGGGCCTCGCGACCGTCGAAGTCGATATCCGCTGCCTGGCAGGCCTTGGCCAATACGGTTTGACCGTAAGCCAGACCGGCGAGGGTCGCCGTGTCGAAGCTGGAGAACGGGTGAAACGGGTTACGTTTCATGTCCAGGCGCGCGACAGCGGCGTTGAGGAAGCCCAGGTCGAAGCTGCTGTTGTGCCCGACCAGAATCGCCCGTTTGCAACCGTTGGCCTTCAGAGCCTTGCGCACACCGCGGAAGATATCGGTCAGGGCCGCTTCTTCACTCACCGCCATGCGCAACGGGTGATCGAGCTTGATCCCGGTGAACTCCAGGGCTGCCGCTTCGATGTTCGCGCCTTCGAACGGTTCGACCCGGAAGAAATAGGTGTGCTCAGGGTACACAAAGCCTTTTTCATCCATGCCGATCACGGTGGCGGCGATTTCCAGCAGGGCATCGGTGGCCGAGTTGAAGCCACCGGTTTCTACGTCGACAACGACCGGCAGGTAACCACGGAACCTGGCTGCCATTGGATGGCGGGAACCGCCTCCGCCGCCATTACCGTCCTGTTCGTCGTCGAAATGGTCTTCACTCACGCGTGTTCCTCCAGCAGGCGCCAGCGCAGTTTTTCACCGGCGCGCAGCGGGATTACGGTCAGCTCGCCAAACGGCAGGCTGGTTGGGGCGGTCCACTCATCGCGGACCAGGGTGATGCGATCGGTGTTCGCTGGCAGGCCGTAGAAACGCGGGCCATTGAGGCTGGCGAAGGCTTCGAGCTTGTCCAGCGCGTTGCGCTGTTCAAAGGCTTCGGCATACATCTCGATCGCGGCATAAGCGGTGTAGCAACCGGCACAGCCGCAAGCCGCTTCTTTGGCGTGCTGGGCATGGGGCGCGGAGTCGGTGCCGAGGAAGAACTTGTCGCTGCCGCTGGTGGCGGCGTCGAGCAGGGCTTCCTGGTGGGTATTACGCTTGAGGATCGGCAGGCAATAGAAGTGCGGCCGAATCCCGCCCACCAGCATGTGGTTGCGGTTGTACAGCAGGTGATGCGCGGTGATGGTTGCGCCAACGTTGGCCGAAGCCTCGTTGACGAACTGCACGGCGTCAGCGGTGGTGATGTGTTCGAACACCACTTTGAGGGTCGGGAAACGCTCGACCACCCGGCGCATGTGCTCATCGATGAAGATTTTTTCGCGATCGAAAACGTCGACATCGCCACGGGTGACTTCACCGTGAACCAACAAGGGCATCCCGACTTCGGCCATGGCCTCGAGTGCGGGGAAAATCTTGTCGATGCTGGTGACGCCAGAATCCGAGTTGGTGGTCGCGCCAGCCGGGTATAGCTTGGCGGCGTAGACGAAACCGCTGGCCTTGGCTTCACGAATCTCTTCGGGTTGAGTGCGGTCGGTCAGGTACAGAACCATCAGCGGTTCGAAACGGCTGCCGGCCGGGCGTGCGGCGAGAATCCGCTGGCGATAGCCATTGGCTTCAGCAGCGTTGCGCACCGGCGGTACCAGGTTGGGCATGATAATGGCGCGACCAAAGGTGCGCGCGACATCCGCGACGGTATTGGTCAATACAGCACCATCGCGAAGATGAATATGCCAGTCGTCGGGACGCAGCAGGGTCAGGCGGTCGGACATGAGGGGATTCCAGGCGGGTCAAACTCAGGGGAATGCTACCGGAAAAGACTCTTCCAGGCACTCGCTATCAAGTTTTGCAGCAAGCTTCCGATATCCAACAGGTACGCCGTAAATATGTGTGTCGGTCTTTTTGTTGCAGAAGCCAGTGGAGCCTCCCGTGCGCCAGCGTTATTTAGCCTTGCTCAGTGTGTTTGCCAGCCTTCCTGCGATGGCGCTCACTTTCCAGACCCGTCTGGAGAGCATTGAGTGGACGGTCGAGGGTGACAAGTTCGAATGCCGCCTGACTCAACCCATTACCGATTTCGGCTCCGGGGAGTTCGTGCGTCGTGCCGGCGAGCAGGCGACATTTCGCTTGAAGGCCTACAACTCGGTGATCGGTGGCGGTTCCGCGACCTTGCTGGCGGCCGCTGCACCATGGCAGCCGGGGCGTGGCGACATCAACCTGGGCTCGGTGCGGATCGGCAGTGGCAACGTGCTGTTCAACAGCTCGCAAGTTCAGGCCGGGCGCCTGATCAGTGGGTTGATGGACGGTCGCAGCCCGGTCGTTCGACACTCCTCGGGCGACGGTCGGGTATCTGAAGTCCGTCTGCTGCCGGTCAAATTCAGCAAGGCCTACAGTGACTATCAGGGTTGCGTGGCCAAGTTGCTGCCGCAGAATTTCGAGCAGGTGAAGCAATCCGAAGTCGGCTTTCCGGGGGAGGGCATCGATCTCGATGCCCAAGCCAAGGCCCATTTGCAGGTCATGCTGGAATTCATGAAAGCCGATCCGACGGTCAATCACATTGAGCTCGACGGCCATTCCGACAACAGCGGCAACCGCCTGACCAACCGCGAACTGTCGCGACGCAGGGCGCTGGCCGTGATGGATTTCTTCAAAGCCAATGGTATTCAGGAATCGCAGATCACCCTGCGTTTTCACGGTGAGCGCTATCCTCTGGCGCCGAACAACAATGCCGCCAATCGGGCGAAGAACCGCCGGGTTGCCGTGCGCCTCGAACGGGTAGCGCCGACCGAGCAACCGGCGTCGCAAGCCACCGCTTCCGCGGGCACCGCGAAGGCCTCCTGAACCTGCTGAAATCGTCGCTCGCTCGACATAATCTGTCGCTTCGTCGTCATAAGCTGTCGCGCCTCTGTAAATTATTCTGCATGAGCGTTAGACTTGACGGCTTTCCGTAGAACCCCGTGGAGTGATGGCATGGCGGACGTAAACAAGGTCGTTCTGGCGTATTCCGGCGGCCTGGACACTTCGGTGATCCTCAAGTGGCTGCAGGATACTTATAACTGTGAAGTAGTGACCTTCACCGCTGACCTGGGTCAGGGCGAAGAGGTCGAACCGGCCCGCGCCAAGGCACAGGCCATGGGCGTAAAAGAAATCTACATCGACGATCTGCGCGAAGAATTCGTGCGCGATTTCGTGTTCCCGATGTTCCGCGCCAACACCGTTTACGAAGGTGAGTACCTGCTGGGTACTTCCATCGCTCGTCCGTTGATCGCCAAGCGCTTGATCGAAATCGCCAACGAAACCGGCGCTGACGCCATTTCCCACGGCGCGACCGGCAAGGGCAACGACCAGGTTCGTTTCGAACTGGGCGCCTACGCCTTGAAGCCAGGCGTGAAAGTGATCGCTCCGTGGCGCGAATGGGACCTGCTCTCCCGTGAAAAGCTGATGGATTATGCTGAAAAGCACAACATCCCGATCGAGCGTCACGGCAAGAAGAAATCCCCGTACTCGATGGATGCCAACCTGCTGCACATCTCCTATGAAGGCGGCGTGCTGGAAGACACCTGGACCGAGCACGAAGAAGACATGTGGAAATGGACTGTCTCCCCGGAGAACGCTCCAGACAAGCCGCAATACCTGGAACTGACCTACCGTAACGGCGATATCGTCGCACTGGACGGCGTCGAAATGACCCCGGCCACCGTGCTGGCGACCTTGAACCGTATCGGTGGCGAACACGGTATCGGCCGTCTCGATATCGTCGAGAACCGTTACGTGGGCATGAAGTCCCGTGGCTGCTACGAGACCCCGGGCGGCACCATCATGCTGCGCGCTCACCGTGCGATCGAATCGATCACCCTGGACCGCGAAGTGGCTCACCTCAAAGACGAGCTGATGCCGAAATACGCCAGCCTGATCTACACCGGTTACTGGTGGAGCCCTGAGCGTCTGATGCTGCAACAGATGATCGACGCTTCCCAGGTCCACGTGAACGGCGTAGTGCGCCTGAAGCTGTACAAGGGCAACGTGATCGTCACCGGCCGCAAGTCCGACGAGTCGTTGTTCGACGCCAACATCGCGACCTTCGAGGAAGATGGCGGCGCCTACAACCAGGCCGATGCGGCGGGCTTCATCAAGCTCAACGCCTTGCGCATGCGCATTGCTGCTAACAAAGGCCGGAAGCTTTTCTGAGACCTTTGAGTCGGTAATGGATGTGTGGCCTCGTTGAGGCCACATATCTGAAAGAGGGATACCCTGTCGTACACTGCGTATTCAGCTTTTCTTCTTGTTCCTTTCCTCGCTTCCTTCCCCTATGGCTCTTCAAGAGCTGGCTGCTGTATGCCTGTAAAGATTTTGACCAATCATCGTCAGGCCGTGTGAATTCAAATTGTAAGCAATGCAGAACGTTGCGCCGTTACGTTTCCTGGTGTGCTTTGTAAGCCGGAGCACACTTTCCTTCAGCAGCGTCTCCGACTCGGCACAGGTGAGAAATACGATCACTTGCGCAGGATTTTCCTGTGCTCGCTGAATTCTCTCCACCAGGGCGCTGAAGGCCATTTTGTTGTTCATCCAGCGTGTATCAATGATATGCAGGTCTTTTAAGTGCTCGGGCAAACGTACGTGGTGTTGGGTCGAGCTTTCTGGTGGTACCCAGGAAGGGTCGTTCCCTGACTGGTTGGCGTTGTCCATGACTTTCATGAAGTGCTTCCCTTTATTGAAGTCGGAGGGCGCGTAAAGTGATCGATAGTTGAAGTTTAGTGTGACGAAAAAAAGAAAAAGCAAATAAAAGGGAAAACTAATCAGAAACCAGACATAGAGTTCTTTCTCCTTGTTGTCGAGGAAGGGGAGGGATACAGCAGCCGATGTTTCAGACAGTACTGCAAATATTGCAATGATTGTCATGGGGTTGGTGATTCTTTTTTTGAGTTTTATCATGTCTTCTGCTCATGAGATATTATTTCTTCTCGATTTGTTTGTGGGTGTGGATCTCAGGGTGATAATGAGTGAATGAGATTTTCTCTGTTGTTATGTTGTGCTCCTTTCTTGCTGAGTGATATTGGTTGTTATAGTAGCTGTATTGTTCTTGGTTCAGGTATGGCTGTTTATTTGTTTTAAAGTTATATAGGTTTATTCCGCCGGTTAAATGTTGCTGTATGTGAGCTTTCATAAGTCGTTCGAGTGCGACTTGCACAGGGGCTGGCAAATGCTCGTTACTTTTGAGGGTGGCTCAATAGTCGAAGTCTGTCGGATTACTAGTATCAAACCCTGTTCTTGTGTTTTTCTGGTTGTAAGTCGATACAAAAAAATTGTCGAAGTGCTGAGCAGCGTTCGGCTAGTAGCAATCTCATGACTCATGATGTGCAATGATTTTTTGTAGGAATAATCCGTGTTGTTTGTAGGCCATGTCTCTCGCTGCGAGTGGTCGGGGGTGACGGCATGCCATGGGTGAAACGACTAGGCTATGGTGCGGGCTCTAAAAATTCGAACAGCGAAAATTGGACTTGCCCATGAATAAAGTGCTGATCGTGGATGATCACCCCGTCATTCGTCTTGCGGTACGTATGCTAATGGAACGTCATGGCTACGAAGTCATTGCAGAAACAGATAATGGTGTGGACGCATTGCAACTTGCCCGTGATCTTATGCCGGATATTGTCATATTGGATATTGGGATACCGAAGCTGGATGGGTTAGAAGTTATCGCGCGCCTGACGTCGACGGCGATGCCTCTTAAAGTACTGATATTGACGTCCCAGGCGCCAGGGCACTTTTCCATGCGTTGCATGCAATCGGGTGCCGCGGGATATGTCTGCAAGCAACAGGATCTCACTGAATTGCTCAGTGCAATAAAGGCCGTGTTATCAGGCTACAGCTACTTTCCTAATCAGGCTCTGCATACCGTGCGTTCCAGTCTTGGGAACGCCAGTGAAGCCGATATGGTGGATCGTTTGTCCGGGCGGGAAATGATGGTCCTGCAACAGTTGGCCCGAGGAAAGACAAACAAGGAGATCGCCGATGGAATGTTCCTCAGCAATAAAACTGTCAGTACTTACAAAACCCGTTTGCTGTTAAAGCTTAATGCTCGCTCACTGGTCGACCTGATCGAATTGGCTCAGCGCAATGGCCTGGTATGAAGCTGCCAGCGTTTGACGAAGCGCGATGAACGGGCGTTTATCAGGGGTCGGCACTTAGTAAAAAGCCTCCGTTTCGGGAGGCTTTTAAGTGTCATAAGTCAAAATCGTAATCGGCCAATTGCTTCTGCAGTCGGCGCTCCTCCAGCAGATTGTCGATGGTGCGGCGTTTGCTCAGGTTGGTCTTTGCCACTTCCACTACCGGCTCTGCGTCATCGGCCTCAACGGGGGTGAAGTCGTCTTCTACGTCCAATTGCTCTTTGCCAGTGCTCATAAGGTTAACTCCAGGCTAAGGCTGCCCTTTGGCGCTCCTTATATCGACAATTTCCCGGCGGGTAAAAAAGATTTTTTCAATCGTTCAATCAAAAAAACTAATAGAGCCTCAATCGTCCGAGGTCTTTTGCTTGTATTCGCACAAATCCTCGATCCGGCAACTGCCACAACGGGGCTTGCGGGCCAGGCAAACGTAGCGCCCATGAAGAATCAGCCAGTGATGAGCGTCGAGCAGATATTCCTTCGGCACGAATTTCATCAGTTTTTGCTCCACCTCGACCACGTTCTTGCCCGGAGCAATGCCGGTACGGTTACTGACCCGGAAAATATGGGTGTCCACGGCCATGGTCAGCTGACGAAAGGCGGTATTGAGCACCACGTTGGCGGTCTTGCGACCGACGCCGGGCAATGCCTCCAGTGCCTCGCGGGTCTGTGGCACTTCACCTCCATGGAGCTCCACCAACATGCGACAGGTTTCGATCACGTTTTTCGCTTTGCTGTTGAACAGGCCGATGGTCTTGATGTACTCAGACAGCCCTTCGACGCCCAAGGCATGGATCGCCGCTGGCGTGTTGGCCACCGGGAACAGTTTGGCGGTGGCCTTGTTCACGCCGACATCGGTCGACTGCGCCGAGAGGATCACGGCAATCAGCAATTCGAACGGTGAGGAGTAGGCCAGTTCGGTCTTCGGTTCAGGATTGTCTTCGTGAAACCTGCGGAAAATTTCAAGACGTTTTGCGGCATTCATGGGCGATGCGTTTCCTCGAAGGCGGTCAATGGGGGGCCGCCGGGCGGCGGGTCCAGGCTTGATGTGCGGCGATCAACAGTCCCAGCAGAATAAACCCGCCAGGGGCCAGCGTGGCCAGATGCAGGCCACCGTCGGCGATCAGCGTCCAGCCTTGCCAGTCCGGTTGCGTGACGCCGGCCATCCAGGACAAATGGCTAGCGAGTGTCCCGTTGCCGATGAACTCGCGCAGCAGGCCAAGGCCCACCATCAAGGCGCCGAACAGGCCACACAGACGCAGTCGATCACGCTGTGGGCTCTGGAAAAAACCGTTGTGTTCCAGTACGACGCATTGCAAAGCGATCAATCCTGCGTAGAAACCCAGATGCTGGTGCCATTGGAGCGACCAGGCTTGCGTGGCAAGTTCTGCGCAACTGGTCAGCGTGGCAGCCAGCAGCAGGCATGCCAGCAAATGTGTTGCCGGAATCAGTCGCGAGCGCAAGATGCCCATGCTCGCACCGTAAGCACTGAGTACCAGAGCAAACATCAGCCACAGGCCCAGGGCTGTTACCAATGAATCAGTAACACCGATCAGCGGCGTCAGCATCAGCGAGTTCTGCAGGGTCGATGACTTATTCATGAGCGCTGCTCCCGATCAGCGGTTGCCGGTTTTCGTCGAAGTAGCGCAACGCGTCATGGGTAGCATTGATCACCGCTCTTGAGGTGATGGTCGCGCCCGCGATCTGATCGAATTGCCCTTGGTCCTTTTTCAAGGCCCAGCCATTGTCATCGGGGTCGGTTAGCGACTTGCCGGTAAACACCTGAAGCCAGGCATTGGGCCAGTCGGCGAGCTTGCCGCCCAGCCCCGGGGTTTCCGATTGCTTGAGGGTTTTGACCCCCACTAATGTGCCTTGGGGGTCGATGGCGATCAGCAAGTCGATGGCGCCGGCGTAGCCCAGTGTCTGGCTGCGCAGCAACACAGCGCTCGGTTGGCCGGCCTTGGACGCCAGGTAGCCACCCAACAGCGTGCTGTTGGCCAGGCGAGTGCTTTCGAGACTGAGGGGGTGTTCCAGCGGCTGATTGTCGTAGCTGTCGGGCGGTAGTAGATCCAGTAACTGGCGGCTGTCGATCAAGTGTTGTTCGGCGGCAATGCGCGCGGCGCTGGTGTGCTGCACGAGGTAAGTCGCACCCATCCCCAGGCCTGCCAGCACTACCAGGATCACAACGCTCGTCGCTCGGTTCATCGGGCAACCTGCTCCTGTCTGGACGCGGCAAACCGCTCCAGCGCCGGTACACAGAGGTTCATCAACAGGACCGCAAAGGCCACGCCATCCGGATATCCGCCCCACGTCCGAATCAGGTAAGTCAGTAACCCCACGCCTGCGCCAAACAGTAATCGGGCAGTGGGGTTTTTCGCGCCGGATATCGGTTCTGTCACGATGAAGAAGGCACCGAGCATGCTCGCTCCGGTGAGCAGATGAAACAGTGGTGAGCCATGAGAGTCGGAGCCCGTACCGTTCCAACACAACAGGCTGATGATGAACAGGCTGGCGAGCATGCCGACCGGCGCATGCCAGCTGAATACCCGCCGTTGCAGCAGAAACGCACCGCCCGCCAGAAACGCCAGGTTGACCCATTCCATGCCTCGGCCGCCAAAACGGCCGAATGCCGGATTGTCGGCGAACAGTTCTTCCATGGTCAGGCTTTTGTTGATTCGCAGACTGTCCAGCGCCGTGGCCTGGGCCCACGCATCGGGCGCCTGACCGAAGCTGAAGCCGAACACCTGTTGCAACCCCCCGAACAAATCCATGCCATGGGACGCCGGCCAATGGGTCATTTGCTGGGGAAACATCACCAGAACCAGCGCGAAACCGAGCATCGCCGGATTGAACGGATTCTTGCCGACGCCGCCATACAAGTGCTTGCCGAAAAACAGTCCGAACGCCGCAGCACTGACTGTCAGCCACCACGGACAATAAGGCGGCAAGGCCAGCGCCAACAGCGTCGCACTGACCAGTGCACTGCCATCGCTCAGCGTCGGTTTTACCGGTTGCTTGCGCAGCTGCAATACCGCCGCTTCCACGGCCAATGCAGTAGCCGCCGCCAGAATCAGGTTGATCAATACACCCCAGCCGTACAGCCAGAACAACATCAGCATCCCCGGCACGGTGGCCAGCAATACCAGCTTCATGGCTTGCTGAAGGCGTTCGTCCACCGATTCAAGGGGTGACATAGGCATCCACCTGACGCTCGGCTTCGCTGAGTGCATGTTGCAACGCTTCGATCTGTTCGGCCGGCGCCTCGCTTGTTTGAGCTTTCTTGAGTTCGGCGCGGCGCATGGCCAGCTGGATCTTCGCCCGTTTCAGCTCGGCATCTTTTGCCGGGGCAGGTGGCGTAGAAACCGGCGGTGCGCTGCTCTCCAGTTGCGCCAGCGCCCGTTCGGCGACTTCGAACTGCTGTTGCAGCACGATCAGTTGCGATTGCTGTTCGAAGGTTGGCGGATGCCCGAAAGCCTTGAGCGATTTGTTCAGCTGCGCCCGACTCATCGCCAGATCGACCTTGGCCTTTTTCAGTGCCGCATCGGCATTGTCGGCTTTCTGTGCGCGGACGCGCTCGAGTGCAGCCTGAACCGGGTCGAGCGTCACTTCGCTGTGCTGCACGGCGCGCTGGGCGCGGGCCTGGCGTTCGGCGAGTTTCTGTTCTTCTTCGCGATGCAAACGGGCATTGCGCTGTTCAAAACGGCGTCGCGCATGATTGCGCTTGGCGGCCCGAGCCTGTTGTTCCTCCAGGCTGAACGCCAGCCCGCCAACAATCGGCAGCACCGTGGCCAGCGGTAACGGATGCATCTCGATGCAGTCCACTGGGCAGGGCGCCACGCAGAGGTCGCAACCGGTGCATTCGTCGACGATGACCGTGTGCATGAATTTCGCCGCGCCGACAATGGCGTCGACCGGGCAGGCCTGAATGCACTTGGTGCAGCCGATGCATTCGGCTTCGCGGATGTAAGCGATCTGCGCGGGTGCCGAACCGCGACTGACGTCCAGTTCCAGCACTGGCACTTTCAGCAAGTCGGCCAGGGCCGCGATGGTTTCGCTGCCGCCCGGTGGGCACTTGTTGATCGGCTCGCCGCTGGCGATGCCTTCGGCGTAGGGTTTGCATCCGGGGTGGCCACACTTGCCGCATTGGGTCTGCGGCAAGAGGGCGTCGATGCGTTGAATCAGACTCATGTTTTGATCAGCCCGCTGAATCCGAGAAAAACCACCGCGATCAATCCGGCGCCGATCAACTCGATCGGCAGGCCGCGAAAGGGCAGGGGGATATCGTTATCGAGTGTGCGCTGGCGCAAGTCGCTGAACAGACTCAGCACCAGCCAGAAACCCAGCCCGGCGCCAAGGCTCAGGGCTATGGCGTGGAAAATTCCCTTGTCGTCTTGAGCGTTGAGCAATGTCAGCCCAAGCACGCCGGCATTCCCCAGCAGCAGGGGCCAGAGGCCATCGAATGACAGCTTCGCCAATAACCGGGAAAGCAGTTTCAGCAGCGGGCCGATCAGCAGAACGCTCAACGGCAGGAACACGAATAAACGCAGCGACGTCAGCCCTAACGGCACCAGTAGCCAATGATAGAGCGCATAGCCGAATGTGCCGACGATCAGCATCAGACACGTTGTCGCGATGCCCAGCGCGTGGACCTGCGGCCGCTCGCTGCCCAGCACCGAATCGACGCCCAGCGGCCAGTGCAACACGAGGTTGTTGATCAGGGCAGCGCTGATAAGCGTTAAAAGCAGTTCGGTCATGATCGTGCCGGCAAAAGGAGGCCTGTCTAACAAGGTTAGGCATTATCCGGCAAGGAAGGAGGGTGGGCCAGACATGAAAATCCCACAGTCGCGCCGGGCACGACTGTGGGATCGATTTACCGCAGAACTTTACTTGATGCGCTGACCCGGCTTGGCGCCGCTGTCGGGGCTCAGCAGGTAGATTTCTTCACCGCCAGGGCCGGCTGCCATCACCATGCCTTCGGAGATCCCGAATTTCATTTTGCGGGGCTTGAGGTTGGCGATCATCATGGTCAGGCGACCATTGAGCTTGGACGGGTCCGGGTAAGCGCTCTTGATCCCGGAGAACACGTTGCGTTGCTCGTCACCGATGTCCAGGGTCAGGCGCAGCAGCTTGTCGGCACCTTCCACGGCTTCGGCCTTGACGATCAGCGCCACGCGCAGGTCTACGGCGGCAAAGGCGTCGAACTCGATCTCTGGCGACAGCGGATCCTTGGCCAGTTCACCGTTGCCGGCGGGTGCAGCTTCGCCGGTGTCGGTTGCGCTGGCGGTCAGGTCTTCTTTCGAGGCGTCGGTCATGGCTTGTACTTTTACCGGGTCGATGCGGGTCATCAACGGTTTGAACTCGTTCAGCTGATGATTGCTGAGCAAGGTGGCGTGGTCGTTCCAGGTCAGCGGGGCGACATTCAGGAATGCCTCGGCATCGGCGGCCAGCAGCGGCAGTACCGGTTTGAGGAAAATCACCAGCTGGCGGAACAGGTTGATGCCCAAGGCGCAAATGGCCTGGACTTCATCTTGCTTGCCTTCCTGTTTGTTCAGCGACCACGGCGCCTTGTCGGCGATCCAGGCGTTGGCGCGGTCGGCCAGGCCCATGATTTCGCGCATGGCACGTGCGAAGTCGCGAGCTTCATAGGCTTCGGCAATGCTTGGCGCTGCCGCCAGGAAGGCGTCGGTCAGTTCCGGCGCGGCGTTGCCGGCTACCAGTACACCGGCGTTGCCTTTATGGATGAAACCGGCGCAACGGCTGGCGATGTTGACGACTTTGCCGACCAGGTCGGAGTTGACCTTCTGCACGAAGTCTTCGAGGTTCAGGTCCAGGTCGTCGACGCCACGGCTCAGCTTGGCGGCGTAGTAGTAGCGCAGGTATTCCGGCGACAGGTGATCCAGGTAAGTCCGTGCCTTGACGAACGTGCCGCGAGACTTGGACATCTTCTGGCCGTTGACGGTCAGGTAGCCGTGTACGTTGATGCCGGTCGGTTTGCGGAAACCGGCGCCTTCAAGCATGGCTGGCCAGAACAGCGCGTGGAAGTTAACGATGTCCTTGCCGATGAAATGGTACAGCTCGGCGGTGGAATCCTTGCTCCAGAACGCGTCGAAGTCCAGGTCCGGACGGCGGGCGCAGAGGTTCTTGAAGCTGGCCATGTAGCCGATTGGCGCGTCCAGCCACACGTAGAAATACTTGCCCGGCTCGTCGGGAATCTCGAAGCCGAAGTACGGCGCATCGCGGGAAATGTCCCACTGTTGCAGGCCGGCATCCAGCCATTCGGCGATCTTGTTGGCGACGGCCTCTTGCAACGTGCCGCTGCGAGTCCAGGCTTGCAGCATTTCCTGGAAGTCCGGCAGCTTGAAGAAGAAGTGCTGGGAGTCCTTGAGCACCGGGGTGGCGCCGGAGATTGCCGACTTCGGATCTTTGAGGTCGGTCGGCGCGTAGGTCGCACCGCATTTTTCGCAGTTGTCGCCGTATTGGTCCTCGGTGCCGCATTTCGGGCAGGTGCCCTTGATGAAGCGGTCGGCCAGGAACATTTTCTTTTCCGGGTCGAAGTACTGAGTGATCGAGCGCGTGGCGATGTGCCCGGCGTCGCGCAGCTTCAGGTAGATCTGGCTCGACAGCTCACGGTTTTCTTCAGAGTGAGTGGAGTGGAAGTTGTCGAAGTCCACCAGGAACTCGGCAAAGTCGGCGCTGTGTTCAGCCTGGACATTGGCGATCAGTTGTTCCGGGGTGATGCCTTCCTTTTCCGCGCGCAGCATGATGGCCGAACCGTGGGCGTCGTCGGCGCAGACATAAATGCATTGATTACCGCGATGCTTCTGGAAGCGCACCCACATATCGGTCTGGATGTACTCCAGCATATGGCCGAGGTGGATCGAACCATTGGCATAGGGCAGGGCGCTGGTGACGAGGATCTTGCGTGGCTCGGACATGGGGCTCGGCTACTTGATGAAACGGAGGTCGGCCACTATAAAGCGCCGGCGCATATTTTTCACCCCTGTGGCGAGGGGGCTTGTCGGAACGCCGCATCGCCCCGTTCGGCTGCGAAGCAGTCGTGAATCCAGACAACTCGGTCGGTCTGACAGATTGCAGGGGGCCGCTGCGCGACCCAACGGGGGCAAGCCCCCTCGCCACAGGGATGCTCTCCAGGCACAGGGATGTGTTTGCCACAAATCATCGTGGGGCATGCCGTCTATGATGTAGAACGGTTAGGATACCCGCCTGATTTTCCAGTCTTGCTATCGGAGTTGCCCATGAGCGCCGTCAATCGCGCAGCGGTGGAAGCCGTCCTTCGCCAATACACCGACCCTTACCTGAACCAGGACCCGGTCAGCGCCGGGTGCGTGCGCAGCATCGACATCCAGGGTGATCGCGTCAGCGTCCAGCTGGAGCTGGGTTACGCCGCCGGTCTGTTCAAGAGCGGCTGGGCGCAGTTGCTGCAACTGGCCATCGAAGGCCTGGACGGCGTCGTCACCGCGCGCGTCGAGATCACCAGTGTGATCGCCGCGCACAAGGCCCAGGCACAGATTCCGGGGCTGGCCAACGTCAAGAACGTCGTGGCCGTGGCGTCCGGCAAGGGTGGCGTGGGCAAATCCACCACCGCTGCCAACCTGGCCCTCGCGCTGGCCCGTGAAGGCGCCAAAGTCGGGATTCTCGACGCGGATATCTATGGTCCGAGCCAAGGCATCATGTTCGGCATCCCTGAAGGTACCCGACCAAAGGTCAAGGATCAGAAGTGGTTCATTCCGATTGAATCCCATGGCGTTGAAGTGATGTCCATGGCCTTCCTGACCGACGACAACACGCCGATGGTCTGGCGCGGTCCGATGGTGTCCGGCGCCCTGTTGCAACTGGTCACGCAAACGGCCTGGGGCGACCTGGATTACCTGGTTATCGACATGCCGCCAGGCACCGGCGATATCCAGCTGACCCTGGCGCAGAAAGTCCCGGTGGCCGGTGCGGTAATCGTGACCACTCCACAGGATCTGGCATTGCTGGACGCGCGCAAGGGCGTGGAGATGTTCCGCAAGGTCAACATCCCGGTGCTGGGCGTGGTGGAAAACATGGCCGTGCACATCTGCTCCAACTGCGGACATGCCGAGCATCTGTTCGGTGAGGGTGGCGGTGTGAAGCTGGCCAACCAGTACGGTGTCGAACTGTTGGCTTCGTTGCCACTGTCGATGCTGATCCGCGAACAGGCCGATGGCGGCAAGCCAACGGTGATCGCCGAGCCGGACAGTCAGATTGCGATGGTTTACCAGGAACTGGCCCGCCATGTCGGCGCGCGGATTGTGTTGCAGGAAGCGGTAACGCCGGCGATGCCGAACATTACCGTCAGCGACGATTGATTCGCTGAAAAGATCGCAGCCTCGCTTCGCTCGACAGCTCCTGCATGGATAGGCTTACACCTGTAGGAGCTGTCGAGCGAAGCGAGGCTGCGATCTTTTGATCTTGCTCTAGATCCGCAACCCGCCATCCAATTCCAGAATCCGACCGGTGTAGTAGTCGTTCTCGAAAATGTAGGCCGCCGACTGGGCGATCTCTTCAGGTTTACCCATGCGCTTGAGCGGAATCCCCGAAGTCATTTTCTCCAGCGCTTCCGGCTTCATGCTCAGGGTCATCTCGGTCTCAATGAAGCCCGGTGCAATGCCCGCCACGCGAATGCCGTAACGTGCCAGTTCCTTGGCCCAGGTCACGGTCGCCGCAGCGACACCGGCCTTGGCGGCGGAGTAGTTGGTCTGGCCAACGTTGCCGGCGCGCGAAATCGACGAGATATTGATGATCGCGCCGCTGTTATTCAGCTCGACCATTTTTGCCGCGACTTCACGGGTGCACAGGAACACGCCGGTCAGGTTGACGTCGATGACTGCCTGCCATTGAGCCAGGCTCATCTTGGTCATTTCGCCGTCCTTGACCTTCAACAGCAGGCCGTCGCGCAGAATGCCGGCGTTGTTGATCAAGCCATGGATCGCACCGAAATCGTCAGCCACCTGGGCGGCCATGTGAGTCACTTGCTCTTCATCGGCGACGTTGCACAGATAGGCGCGGGCCTCGACACCCTTGGCTTTGCACGCCGCGACGGCGGCGTCGAGTTTTTCCTGATTCAGATCTACCAGCGCCAGCTTCGCGCCTTTGCCTGCGAGATACTCGGCCATGGAACGGCCTAAACCCTGGCAACCGCCGGTGATAATGATTACTTTGTCAGTGAGTTGCATTCGCATAGCCCCATAGCAGATCGGAGTGGTTTTCCTTCTAGAGGGCCTCTCGATCTGAGCCTGATGTGGCCTGGCTGCACATGAGAACTGCCCCTATGGCGTGCTGGAACTTTACCCAGGCGCCTGTCCGTTTTTTTGACGGATTCTATATAAGGAGTCATAAATTGAGCGTTGTAGTGGCTAAGCATGCCCGAGAATTGCTTCTCAAGGAATACCGTGGAGTGCTCTCGACGCACTCCAAATCGATGCCCGGTTTTCCGTTTGGCTCCGTGGTTCCTTACTGTCTGGACGAGCGGGGCCGGCCGCTGATCCTTATCAGCCGCATCGCCCAGCACACTCACAACCTGCAGAAAGATCCGAAATGCTCGCTGCTGGTGGGTGAGCGTGAAGCCGAAGACGTACAAGCCGTTGGTCGCCTGACTTACCTCGCCGAGGCAGAAAAGCTTCAAGACCCCGCTGCCATCGAAGCGGCCGCCGAGCGTTACTACCGCTATTTCCCCGATTCGCAGAACTATCACAAGGCCCATGATTTCGATTTCTGGGTGCTCAACGAGGTACGTCACCGCTACATCGGTGGCTTCGGCGCGATCCACTGGATCGATCAGTTGACCCTCGCCAACCCGTTCTCCGGCAAGGCCGAAGTGAGCATGGTCGAGCACATGAATGCCGATCACGCTAAAGCCATTGCGCACTACGTCGAGCTGGCGGGGCTGCCGAAAACTGCACCGGCGCAATTGGCCGGTATCGACACCGAAGGCATGCACTTGCGTATCGGGCAGGGGCTCTACTGGCTGCCGTTTCAAACGCCCTGTAATACGCCGACACAAGTCCGGGAAGCCTTGGTTTTCCTGGCTCACGCCGAGCATTGGCCGAAAAATGAAGTGGCCGACGCTTGAATTCACGAAACGGCGACGTCATCTAAGGAAAACTGGCAAGGTATTCTTGCGTTGAGGAACCATTTGATGCGCCCTTTTTTATTGCTCTTTGTACTGTTCCCGGTGTTGGAGCTGTTCGTATTCGTCAAGGTTAGTGGGGCGATCGGGTTTTTCCCGGCCCTGCTGCTGATCATTCTCGGCTCGATGCTCGGCGTGTTCGTGCTGCGTATCGCCGGTCTGGCTACTGCGCTGCGCGCCCGTGAAAGCCTGAATCGCGGCGAACTGCCGGCTCAGACCATGCTCGAAGGCCTGATGCTGGCCCTGGCTGGCGGTCTGTTGATTCTGCCGGGCTTCGTCACCGACGTGCTGGGTCTGATCATGTTGCTGCCGATCTCTCGTCGACTGCTGGCCAATAAAATGCGTCTGCGCGCCGAGGAACAAGCGATACGTCAGCGTGCGTTCGCCGATGACCTTCAGCCACGGGGCGGTCCTGCTCCGCAGCAGCCACTGGGCCGTGAGCCCAATGTGATTGAAGGCGAGTTTGAACACCGCGATTCCAAGTAACACTTCCATCGACACGGCACCCTCGGGTGCCGTGTTCGTTTTCAGGGCATCGACGTAAAAAATTTTCGCTCCCAGCCCTTGAAATAAGCTTGTGCGCCCTTATGTAACGGTCACCGCAAGGTTTCTGGCAATTGCGCCAGACAGACTTCCGCGGTTCGCTTGACGAACCGCACCCGGCGCCGCCGGATTTGTTAAACCCGCCGGGACTACACCGGCCGATGAAAACCACAATTAGGAGAGATCGACAATGAAGCTTCGTCCTCTGCATGACCGCGTCGTCGTCCGTCGCAGCGAAGAAGAAAAGAAAACCGCTGGCGGTATCGTCCTGCCAGGTTCGGCTGCTGAAAAGCCAAACCAGGGCGAAGTCCTCGCTGTAGGCCCAGGCAAAGCACTGGACAACGGTGAAGTGCGTGCGCTGGCCGTGAAAGTGGGTGACAAGGTTGTGTTCGGCCCTTACTCCGGCAGCAACACTGTGAAAGTTGACGGCGAAGACCTGCTGGTAATTGGCGAGAGCGAAATCCTCGCCGTTATCGAAGGCTGATTCCCCGCTCATTTTCCCGCTACTACAAAGTATTTAAGGAATATCGATCATGGCTGCTAAAGAAGTTAAATTCGGCGATTCCGCCCGCAAGAAAATGCTCGCCGGTGTCAACGTCCTGGCTGACGCAGTAAAAGCGACCCTGGGCCCTAAAGGCCGTAACGTGATCATCGAGAAGAGCTTCGGCGCTCCGACCATCACCAAGGACGGCGTTTCCGTTGCCAAAGAAATCGAGCTGAAAGATCGCTTCGAAAACATGGGCGCGCAGCTGGTCAAAGACGTTGCCTCCCGTGCCAACGATGACGCAGGCGACGGCACCACCACCGCTACCGTTCTGGCTCAATCGATCGTCAACGAAGGCCTGAAAGCCGTCGCTGCCGGCATGAACCCGATGGACCTGAAGCGCGGTATCGACAAAGCGACCATCGCGATCGTCAAAGAGCTGAAAGCCCTGTCCAAGCCTTGCGCTGACACCAAGGCCATCGCTCAGGTCGGCACCATCTCGGCCAACTCCGACAGCTCCATCGGCGACATCATTGCCGAAGCCATGGAAAAAGTCGGTAAAGAAGGCGTGATCACCGTTGAAGAAGGCTCGGGCCTGGAAAACGAACTGTCGGTTGTTGAAGGCATGCAGTTCGACCGTGGCTACCTGTCCCCGTACTTCGTCAACAAGCCAGAGACCATGACTGCCGAGCTGGACGGTCCGCTGATCCTGCTGGTCGACAAAAAAATCTCGAACATCCGCGAAATGCTGCCAGTACTGGAAGCCGTTGCCAAAGCCGGCCGTCCACTGCTGATCGTTGCCGAAGACGTTGAAGGCGAAGCCCTGGCGACTCTGGTTGTGAACAACATGCGTGGCATCGTTAAAGTCGCAGCCGTCAAGGCTCCAGGCTTCGGCGACCGTCGCAAGGCCATGCTGCAGGACATCGCTGTTCTGACTGGCGGTACCGTTATCTCCGAAGAGATCGGTCTGAGCCTGGAAAGCACTACCCTGGAACACCTGGGTAATGCCAAGCGCGTGATCCTGTCCAAAGAAAACACCACCGTGATCGACGGTGCCGGCGTTGAGGCTGACATCCAGGCTCGCGTTCTGCAGATCCGTCAGCAAGTGGCTGATACTTCGTCCGACTACGACCGTGAAAAACTGCAAGAGCGTCTGGCCAAACTGTCCGGCGGCGTTGCAGTGATCAAGGTTGGCGCTGGTTCCGAAGTTGAAATGAAAGAGAAGAAAGCCCGCGTTGAAGACGCCCTGCACGCTACCCGTGCAGCCGTTGAAGAAGGCGTGGTACCTGGCGGCGGCGTGGCACTGGTTCGCGCTCTGCAGGCTATCTCCGAGCTGAAAGGCGACAACGATGACCAGAACGTTGGCATCCAGTTGCTGCGTCGCGCTGTCGAAGCGCCACTGCGTCAGATCGTTGCCAACTCCGGCGACGAGCCAAGCGTAGTAGTCGACAAGGTCAAGCAGGGTTCGGGTAACTACGGTTACAACGCTGCTACCGGCGAATACGGCGACATGATCGAAATGGGTATCCTGGACCCGGCTAAAGTGACTCGTTCGGCTCTGCAAGCGGCTTCGTCGATTGCCAGCCTGATGATCACCACCGAAGCCATGATCGCCGAGATCAAGGACGACGCACCAGCTGGCGGCGGCATGCCAGACATGGGCGGTATGGGCGGCATGGGCGGCATGATGTAAGCCAGCCTCACCCCGTACATAAAAACCCCGCCTGCGTTAAGCAGGCGGGGTTTTTTATTGTCCTCATTTTGGTAGGTCTGGAGACCGAGTCGCGCCCATCGCGGGCAAGCCACGCTCCCACAGTGGATTGCGTTAAACCTGTGGGAGCGGGCTTGCTCGCGAAGGCGTCAGCTCAGGCGTTGACCGGTTCTGCCTCACTCACCCGTTCAGCCTTGGAAGCCGGTCGATAAAGGATGTAGTAATACGCCCCCAGACAAATCAACCAGCAGAAAATCGCCGTCCACACATTGTGCGAAAAGAAGTGCGCTCCCTGCATCATCCGGCTGATGGAAAATACTGAGCCCAACGTGAAGGCCAGGACAAACGCCTTGCGTGCCAGACGCGGACGACGGTCGCGCAACACGAAGAACAGCGCAAACAACGTGAAGCCAGTCGCCGCATGACCGCCAGGCCAGCAGCGGCCAGGCTTGTCGGTGTGCGGGCGAGGGCTGAGCAGTTCGCTGTAGGTTTCGTGCCCGCCGAATTGCTCCAGGCTCCATGGGCATTGCACCGCCGTCACCGCTTTGACCGGGGTGACAAACGAGGTTGCCAGTGCCAGAGACAGCACCAGGCAACCCAGTTCACGCTTGAACGGTTTGAGCCTTTCCATGAAAAAGGAGCCGATGAAGCCCAGGATGGCGAACACCGAAAAGGCGATGACCACTTGCTTGGCCCGGTCATGCAGGATGTTTTCCAGGAAGTAACTGTGCCGCCCGATGAACGCCCCGGCAACCGGGTCATAGAACAGCTTGGCAAGATCCATGTCCAGGGACGTCAGTTCGAGCAACAGCAGGGTGATCGCCGCAATGGCGGGCACTCCCAGGCATAGCCAGGCATTCAGTGGCCTGGAAGCGGGGCGGGCAGCGGTCGAAGCCATGGCAATTCCTTGGTGAGTGAAATGTTCTGAAGAGCACAACCGCGGGAGTCTGAACACGCCTCTGTCGTCAGCCTGTGAATCGATGGTGAAAAAGTTGTTAAGGCCGTTTCAGGTTTTTTTTGTCGGATTTACCCCTGCACGCCACCCTATCCCTGAGCCACACTTGGCCTTAAGCTGCGCGCCAAGACAGCCGTTACTGTGTACGGAGGAGGTGCCGATGCGAATTCTATTGGTTGAAGACAACCGCGATATCCTGGCCAATCTGGCCGATTATCTTGGGCTCAAGGGTTACACCGTGGATTGCGCGCAGGACGGTTTGTCGGGCCTGCACCTGGCCGCCACCGAGCATTACGATTTGATCGTGCTCGACATCATGCTGCCCGGCATTGACGGCTACACCCTGTGCAAACGCCTGCGCGAAGACGCCCGCCGCGACACTCCGGTGATCATGCTCACTGCGCGCGATCAACTGGATGACCGTTTGCAAGGCTTCAAGTCTGGTGCCGACGATTACCTGATCAAACCCTTTGCCCTGTCTGAACTGGCCGCGCGGATCGAGGCGGTCATGCGCCGTGCCCAAGGAGGCGGTCGCCGTGCCTTGCAGGTCGGTGATCTGAGCTACGACCTCGATACCCTGGAAGTGACGCGCGAAGGCCGTCTGCTGAAACTCAACCCGGTGGGCCTGAAGTTGCTGGCCGTGTTGATGCAGAAAAGCCCCCATGTGTTACGCCGCGAGGTTCTCGAAGAGGCCCTGTGGGGCGATGACTGCCCGGACAGCGACAGCCTGCGCAGCCACGTCCATCAACTGCGTCAGGTGATCGACAAGCCGTTCGACAAGCCCTTGTTGCACACGGTGCATGGCGTCGGTTATCGCTTGGCCGAGGGCCGTGATGGAGTTTAAACAGAGCCTTGCTCAACGGATCATCATCGCCTTTGCGTTGATGAGCGCACTGGTGGCGGGAGCCTTCGCCATGGGCATTGTGGCGACCGTGCACCTGGTGGAAGAAAAGCTGATTTCGGCAGGTCTGGGCGGCGATTTGCAACGCCTGTTGCTGATGGACAGCGTGTCGGACTGGAGCCACCGCCCCGAGCCGGACCAGCTGTTCTATTTCAGCGGCGGGCCGGGCGACTTCGAATTGCCCAAGGATTTGCGGCACCTGGACTCAGGCTTTCATGAAGTCTTTCGCGAGCAGCTGTCGTATCACGCGATGGTCGAAATCGTCGACGGTCGGCGTTACGTGCTGTTGCAGGACCAGAGCGATTTCGAAGAGCGTGAGCGGGTGCTGTTTGCCGTGGTGCTGGTGGGTTTCGTCCTGAGCCTGGCATTGGCGGTATTTCTTGGCTGGGTGCTGGCGCGCAAGGTCATGGCGCCGGTGGTGCGACTGGCCCGTCAGGTGCGTCATCGCGATCAGTTGCTGGGCCTGGCGCCGCCACTGGCGCCGGACTATGCCGCCGATGAAGTGGGCGAACTGGCCGTGGCCTTCGACGCTACCCTGGGGCGCTTGCGTCAGGCGTTGACCCGTGAGCGATTGTTCACCAGTGACGTCAGCCACGAACTGCGCACGCCATTAATGGTGTTGGCCAGTTCCTGTGAGCTGTTGCTGGAAAACCCCGGTATCGATCAGCGCGGCCGTGCCCAGGTCGAGCGAATCGCCCGTGCGTGTGCCGAGATGCGCGAGCTGGTGCAAACCTTCCTCATGCTGGCTCGTGCTCAACATGAAGACGCCAGCATGGCCCCCCAGCAGACCCTGAGCCAGGTAGCCGACGGGCTGCTCTCTCAATGGCGCGAGCCGATCGAAGCCAAGGGCCTGACGCTGAACTTTGAGCCGGGCAATCCGCCGGACACCCGCTATAACGCGACCCTTTTGCATGCAGTAATGGGCAACCTGTTGCGTAATGCGCTGCATTACACCGAGCACGGTTACATTCGCCTCGCCTTGACGGATACAGGGTTCGTGGTCGAGGACAGTGGTGTCGGCATTCCCGAGGAAAAACGCGAGGCGATGTTCGAGCCTTTCGTACGCGGCAACGAGAAACGCGGCGAGGGCCTGGGGTTGGGACTATCGCTGGTGCAGCGGATTTGCGAGAACCAGGGCTGGAACGTCAGCCTGACTAACATGGAGCCCAATGGTTGCCGTTTCCAGGTGGATTTGACTCCGTCTTTGATCTGAAGGAAAAACGAAAAGATCCTGAATTGGCCCTGTAAAACCCTGAAATAATTCCGGGTTTTACATGACAAATTTTTCACAAACGCATGACCTGACGCTGACAGCGCGCTACCTAAGGTGGTGGTCATCAGAAGTTCAGGAGACTGCAGTGATGGCCGGCCCGATCAAACTCGATTTTTCCGAAAAGTACGACGATCAACACGCCCAGAAATATTTGCGCAAGCATCAGGAGGGGCTCAGCCGCCGACTGTCCCACTGGCGTGACGAACAATTGGCGCGAAAAGCGCTGACGCTGGCCGGTGAGCCTGGGTTGGTCCTCGATTTACCGTGCGGCGCGGGGCGTTTCTGGCCGCTGCTGGCGGAAAAACACAACCGCGTCATCATCGGGGCCGACAACTCGGAGTCCATGTTGAAGACTGCCATGCAGGCGCAACCCGCCGACGTGGTAAAACGGGTACAACCCTTGCACACTTCTGCATTCGACATTGCCTTACCCGATAACGCCGTCGACAGCATCTTCTGCATGCGCTTGCTCCATCACATCGGTGAAGCCGAGCATCGACTGGCCATCCTGCGCGAATTCGAGCGCGTCACCCGCGACAGCGTGATTGTTTCGTTGTGGGTGGACGGCAATTTCAAGGCCTGGAAACGCAAGCGCGCCGAGAAAAAGCGTGGGCAGGAGGGTTACCAAAATCGATTTGTGTTACCGGCTGCCACGGTTGAAAAAGAATTCGAGCAGGCGGGTTTTCGGATCCAGGAACGACTGGATTTTTTACCGCTCTACGCCATGTGGCGGGTATACGTATTACGCAAAAGGTAACAAGATGGCAGTGAAATGTGCAGCACCAACGGAAGTGGCTTCTCAGGACCGCTTCGACTACTTCTGGAACCTGCGCGGTGAATGGGTCGAAGAACCCAACGTCCGTCGCGGTGGCGAAAGTGGCGTGCAGCGCGTTATGGGCAGTGATGGACAGCAGCTCTACACCAAGCGTCAAACCGGGCATATCTATCGCAGCGGGTTACACCCGTTCGGTCGGCCGACGGTGTTGCGCGAGCGTGATGCGCTCATCGGTTTGCGCCTGCTTGATGTTCGTGTTCCGGAAATCGTTTTTTGCGGGGCACAGCGCGATCCCGAGAATAATGAATGGCGGGCATTGCTGGTTACCAAATCCCTGGATGGCTTTGAGGAAATCAAACACTGGTACGCGGGTGGTGGTCGCGAGCGTTACGGTGAGGAGGTGCATGACCGCGTGTTGAAGGATCTGGCTGACAACCTGGCCCGTATGCACAAGGGCCGTTGGCAGCACAGCTGCATCTACATCAAGCATGTATTCGTGCGGGTCACCGGCGAAAGCGAGTCCGCAAAGGTCGAGGTGGCATTGATCGATCTGGAGAAATGTCGGCAGCGTTTGACCGCCCGTCAAGCGGCGGCCCATGACATGAAACAGCTGCGTCGCCACTCGTCGTTCAGCGATACGGACTGGAAAAAACTCGTCTATTTTTATGAGACGGCGTTTGGCAGCGCTATCAAAGGCTTATAACAATGAAACTCGAAATTGCACGAGGTTTGTTTTTAGCCGGAGCCTTGGCAGTTGCTTCATTGGCGGTGGCGGCTTGGGAGCAGCCCCGCACTCAAGTCCTGAGCTCCGTGCACGGTGACGCGCATTGTCCGTTGCCCCGGGTTGCCAAGGCACCCGTGGCCACTCAACCCGATCATGACTTGTTACTGTTCATGTTCGGACTTTCTCAGGGACTGAGGCCACAGAGTTGAACAAATTGAAGCCCAAATAAAAGGCCTCGCAGATGCGAGGCCTTTTTTGTATCCGTTGACTCAAGTCTTGCGCGATCCCTTGTGGGAGCGAGCCTGTGTGGGCGAGGGGGCTTGCCCCCGTTGGGTCGCAAAGCGGCCCCAAAACCTGCAATCGCGGTGTATCAGGTACACCGCATGCAATGTTTTGCGACTGCTACGCAGCCGAACGGGGCAAGCCTCCTCGCCACACAGGCTCGCTCCCACAGGATTATGGGTGTTTTTCAGGTTTATCGGGCTTGGCCAGCAACGTGTAGATGCACGGCAACACGAACAAGGTGAACAGCGTCCCGATCGACATCCCCGTCGCGATCACCGTGCCGATGTCGAACCGACTGACCGCCCCCGCGCCCGTGGCGATGATCAACGGCACCATGCCGAACACCATCGCCGCCGTGGTCATCAACACCGGACGCAGGCGAATGGCCGCCGCTTCCTCCACCGCTTCGCGAGGCGACAGCCCCTTCTCGTTGCGTAACTGGTTGGCGAACTGAACGATCAGAATCCCGTGCTTGCTGATCAGCCCGATCAACGTCACCAGTCCCACCTGGGTATAGATGTTCATGCTCGACCAGCCAAGGAACAGCGGGATCAATGCGCCGCAGATCGACAGCGGCACGGTCACCAGAATCACCAGTGGGTCGCGGAAGCTTTCGAACTGGGCCGCCAGCACCAGGAAGATGATCGCCAGCGCCAGGGCAAAGGTGACCCACAGCGCGCTGCCTTCCTGAACGTATTGCCGTGATGCACCGGCATAGTCGACGGCATAACCCGCCGGCGCTTCTTCCCGGGCGATCTGGCGCACGGTGTCGATGGCTTCACCCATGCTGACCAGCGGGACCCCGGAAAGAATTGCCGAGTTGAGTTGCTGGAACTGGTTCAACTGACGCGGTCGCGCCCGGTCGGTCACGGTGATCAGGGTCGATAGGGGCAGCAATTCGCCCTTGGTGTTCTTGACGTAATAATGGTTCAGCCAGTCGGGATTATCCCGGAAAGGCCGTTCAACCTGTGCAATGACTTTATAGCTGCGACCTTCGATGGTGAAACGGTTGATCTCCGCTTCACCCAGCAATGTTGCGAGGGTGCCCCCCAAGTCCTGCATCGATACACCCATCTGTGCGGCCTTGGCGCGATCGATATCCACCACGACTTCGGGTTTGTCGAAGGCCAGGTCGACGTCGACAAAGGCAAACTTGCCGGATTCCGTCGCTCTTTTTTTCACCCGGTCCGTCACTTCCAACAATGACTCATAGCTGTTGGCCGAGTTGATCACGAACTGAAACGGCAAGCCTTCACCCGTGCCCGGCAGGGAAGGCAGGTTGAAGCCGAAGATCTGTAAGCCCGGAATGCTTGCCAGTTTGCCCTGGACCTCGGGCAGGATCTGCATCTGGGTCCGGTCGCGTTCGTTCCAGGGTTTGAGCAGGAAGCCACCGATCCCCGATTGCACGCCATTGAAGCCGTTGATCTGGAACGAGGAGTAGTACTCGGGGAACTCCTTGAAAATCGCGAGGAACTCGTCGGTGTAGGTGTTCAGGTAGTCGAGGTTGGCTGGTTGCGGAGCACTGGCCATCATGAAGATGACGCCCTGGTCCTCGTCCGGCGCCAGTTCCGACTGGGTGAATTTGAGCAGCACCGGAATCAGGCAGAGCACGATCACTGCGAACACCAGTACCACCGGCCGGGTGTTGAGGGTGCCATGAAGCACACTCTGGTAACGACGCTTGAGGCCTTCGAAGATCATGTCCAGGCGATGGGCAAGGCCGGTAGGGTTTTCATCGTGGCGCAGCAGCAGGGCGCACATCATCGGCGACAGCGTCAGGGCTACGACGCCGGAAATCACCACCGCCCCGGCCAGGGTCAGGGCGAACTCCTTGAATAGCGCTCCCGTCAGGCCGGTCAGGAAGCCGATCGGCGCATAGACCGCCGCCAGGGTAATGGTCATCGACACCACCGGCATGGCGATTTCCGCAGCGCCTTCAAGCGCGGCATCCAGCGGTGTCTTGCCTTCTTCAATGTGCCGATGGATGTTTTCCACCACCACAATGGCGTCGTCCACCACCAGCCCGATGGCCAATACCATCGCCAGCAAAGTCAGCAGATTGATCGAGTAGCCCATCATCTGCATGAAGAACATCACGCCGATCATCGACAGCGGAATGGTGACCACCGGGATCACCACCGAACGCAGGGCGCCGAGGAACAGGAACACCACCACGATCACGATCAGCACCGCTTCGAACAGGGTTTTCACCACTTCGTCGATGGAGGCCTGGATAAACAGCGTGGCGTCGTAGGCGATTTCACCTTTCAGGTTCGGCGGCAGCTGGGCTTCCAGCTCCGGCATGATCTTGCGCACTTCCCTGATCACGTCCAGCGGGTTGGCGCCGGGCGTGGCCTTGATGCCGATGTACACCGAGGGCGTGCCGCCGAAGGAACTGATGGTGTTGTAGTTCTCTGCGCCCATCTCGACCCGCGCCACGTCCCGCAGCAGTACGCGACTGTCGCCCTCGACCTTGAGCGGGATCGCGCCAAAGGCCTCGGCGGATTTGAGTTCGGTGTTGGCGTTGATGCTGGTGACCACATACTCGCCTTTCACTTCGCCGGCGGCGGAGAGGAAGTTGTATTGGCGTACGGCGTTGGTCACGTCGCTGGCGCTCAGGCCGAAACCGGCGAGTTTCACCGGGTCCAGCCACAGGCGCATGGCGAACACCTGGTTGCCGAGAATCTCGGCTTCGGCCATGCCCGGCAAGGTCGCCAGTTTCGGCTGGATGACCCGTGACAGGTAATCGGTGATCTGCGGATTGCTTAGCTCGTCGCTGAAGAAGCTGATGTACATCAGCGCCGAGGCGTCGGCGGCTTCCTTGCTCAGTACCGGGTCTTCGGCGTCCTGGGGCAGCTGGTTCTTGACCTCGTTGGCCTTGGCCAGCAGTTCGGTGAACAAGCGGTCGCTGTTGGAACCGATGCGCGCGTAGATCGAGATCACCGAGAAGTTCTGGCGGCTGACCGAGGTCATGTAGTCGATGCCTTCGGCGCTGGCCAGGCTCTGCTGCATCGGTTGGGTGATGTAACCCTGGATGGTTTCGGCGTTGGCCCCGGGGTAAGCGGTGGTCACCGTGATCAGGGCGTTTTCCATTTGCGGGTATTGGCGCAGCGGCAACTTGCTCCAGGCCTGGAAGCCCAGCAGCACAATCAACAGGCTGACCACGGTGGCGAGCACCGGGCGGCGGATGAACGGGTCGGTAAAAGCCATGGGGATTCCTTGATCAGTCAGCGCGCGGCTGACTGCTCTTCTCGGCTAGGGTCTTGTCGTCGCTGATGGCAATGTGCGCGCCGTGGTCCAGTTTGATCTGACCCCCCGTGACCACTTTTTCGCCGTTCTGCACGCCTTTGGTGATCATGACCATTCCGTCGCGGCGCTCACCGGTTTCGATGAAGCGCCGCTCGGCGATCAGGATCGGCTGACCCTTGTCGTCTTTTTCGAGGCTGCCGTCTTCGGCCTTTTTCTGCGCGACGACGTACAGCGAGTTGCCATACAGGGTGTAGGTGATCGCGCTTTCCGGCACGACGATGCGTGGCTGCGGATCAGGCAATATCACCTGCAGGCTGGCGAACATCCCCGGTAGCAGTTTGTCATCGGGGTTGGCCAGGGTTGCGCGCACCAGCACGTTGCGGGTGCTGCTCTCGACCTTCGGGTTGATCGCACTGATAGTGCCGGGGAAACTCTCTGTCGGGTAGGCCGAGACAATGACTTGTACCGGTTGGCCGAGGGCGATTTTCGGCACCGATTGTTCGGGCACAAAGAAGTCGACGTAGAGGCTGCTGATGTCTTGCAGGGTGGCGATCATCGTGCCGCTGGCCACGTAGTCGCCGACGTCTACCTGACGAATGCCGATGGTCCCGCTGAACGGGGCGAGGATGCGTTTTCTTTCCAGTGCCGCCTTGAGTTGATTGACCGTGGCCCGGCTCTTTTGCAACACCGCCGAGAGTCGGTCGAACTCGCCTTTGGAAATAGCCTGGCTACCCACCAATTGGCTGCCGCGTCCGTAATCCAGTTGCGCCAGTCCCAGGTCGGCTTGAGCGGTTGCCAGCAGGGCAGTTTCAACGGCGGTATCGAGTTGCAGGATCGGCTGACCGGCCTTGACCTTCTGCCCCGACTCGAACTGCACCTCCTTGACGGTACCGGCGATCTCCAGGCTCAGGTCGACCCCTTGCAGCGCCGTGAGGGTGCCGACCGTTGGCAAACGGCTTTGCCACGGACGTTCGGTGGCAGTGGCCACGGCGACACTTATCGGCGGTTTCGGCGCGGAGAAGCCCTGCATCATCGTATAGATGGAGAAGGCTTTGTAACCGGCCAGGACCAGCACGATTAGCAGAACAACACCCAACATGATCAGCATGCGGCGACGCAGCATATTTCCAGTTCCTTGGAGAAAATCAGGTGAGACAGGCGGGAACATTACTCCGAGTGTAAGGGGGATTCCAACTGGCAGTTATTACAGAATGACGCAAACCCTGTAGGAGCGAAGCTTGCTCGCGAAAGCGGTGTATCAGCCAACTAATGCATTGACTGATACACCGCTTTCGCGAGCAAGCTTCGCTCCTACAAGGGGATGAAGTCAGATCAGATGAAGATGGTTGTCCCAGAGCCCCGCAGGCAATTCCAGAGGTTTTGCAACAAGGGTTGTCTGGCGGCAATCGTAGTACCGGCAACGGCCTTGGCCCGAGGTCACGACAAAACCATCGGCCACGGCGCCGACACCAGCGCAGTCGGGAAGTGGCGCATCCAGGCGTACTTCACCGCTGTCCAGGTCCCAGATAAAAAAGCGGTTGCCCCGCGGCGCGGTCAGGGCGACCAGACGCAGTTCGCTGTGTACGGCGACGCTGGCGGTGTAATGCCCCATGGCCTGCAACTGATGCTCGGGCACCGGGAACGCCACGAACGGTTGGCCGGGCCGCTTGATCGCCAGCAGCTCCGATGACTCGTGGGCAGCGCCCATGAACTGCTGGCCGGCGACGATGGTGCCGTCGCTGGCGACTCCCAAATGCCGCACGCTGTTCATCTGCTGGGCCAGTGTTTCCTTGCTCAACAAAGTGCCATCGCGCTGCATCAACACCAGGCTCGGTTCCATCGCGTTGAGGTTCATCTCGACCCGGCTTTCGGCCTCGGTGCGAATGCCGCCGTTGGCCACAATCAGCGTCTCGCCATCGGGCATCCACGACACCTGATGCGGGCCGACACCGTGGGTGGAAAGCTCACCGCTGTGCACCAGTCGCTCACCTTCGAACTTATACACACCGAGCAGGCCACGGCCCGGATCGGAGGTGTCGTTCTCGGTGGCGTACAACCAGTCGCCGCTCTGGTGAATCACTGCATGACCGTAGAAGTGCCGGTTCGGCTGCGAGACCACGGTTTGCAGCAGCGTGCCGTCGCGCAGGTCGATCAGGTAACTCTCGGTGCCGGGACGTCGGGCAACGAACAGCGCTATCGGCAGCGTCGGATGGTTGATGATGTCGTGGCAACGCTGGCCGACCTGGGTGGCAAACACCCGGGTACCGTCCAGCCGATAACCGACGGCGTAATGCTTGCCGTCACCATCGTCCCGCGCCGAGAGCAGCAGCGGGCTTTTGTCCTTTTGCTTGAACAGCGTCCAGCCGCCCAGTGTCACCGCACCCAGCAGCAAACTCCCTAACGTCAGAGCCTGGCGTCGCAGCATGGCACTTGCCCTCATCAGTCACCGTCGTTGGCGTTGAAGCCCAGTTGGATGCCCAGTGCCTTGGCCAGTTCGCCTTCGTGCAGGCGATGGACAACGTTGAGGCTGTCGTAGATCGCGTTGAGCTGCTGGCGCCCGGCATCGTCGGTGAGCATGTCGGTCAGCGAGCGCTGGTTGCTGGCGAACAATTTCAGGGACGTTGCATAGGCCGCGTCGATCTTGTCGGCCAAGGGTTTCTGCTCGCTCGGCAACAGACCGCGCAAGCCTTTGTTGTCGACACCGACCCAAACGGTTTGCGCCGCGCTCAGGCTCGATTGCAGGCCTTGCAGCGACGATTGGCTGCGCCACGCATCGGCCTGGAACGGCTGTGGAGTACCCTTGCTCTGACGGCCCATCGGCGTGCCGAGTTTTTTCTTCAGGGTGTCCAGCGCCGTCACTTGCACGCGCAGCAGATCGGCGATCGCTTCGTGGGAGTCGGCGTAGCGCTGGTTCGGGAATTTGCTCATCTGCGCGAGCATGCCGTCGTTGGTGTTCCAGCGCGACAGGATCTCTTCGGCCAGTTGCTTCTGACGTTCGCCAATGGCGGTCAGCAGTGGGCAGTATTTGGCTTTCTGCGCGCTGTCGGCCATGTCGATCTTGCTGTCGAACAGGATGTATTCATAGGCCGAGAGCCCCTGAACCACAACGCTGGACTTGGTCAGGGCGGCGGCATCGATCTGCGGTTGCGCGGTCACCAGTTGCTCGACCTGACGGCCCACGAGGTTTTTCTTGTCCGGCCAGAACTGCACCTGCCACGAACGGTTGCCTTCGGCCAACGGCCCGATCAGCAGCGGTTGCAACTCGGCCCAGGCTTTCTGCGCGTGCAGGAAGTCGGCGCGGGCGGTGTCCAGGGTTTCCTTGCCTTGGCAGAACGCCAGGGCGCTGACCGCCAATTGACGGTCGGCTTCAACCCAGCGGCTGTAGGTCGGCAGGATTACTTGCTTGGCGATAGCCGCCGACGTGACCGCTTGCGGGTCCTGGGGCGAACAGGCGCCCAGGGCGAGGGCGGCAAGGCTAGTGAACAACAATTTGGGACGGAACATGTCGGGCTCCCGCTGAAGGAAAACGTATTAAAGAGAATTCAAAAACGCCAGCAACGCCGCGCGCTGCTCGGCATTGAAAGACAAAACCTGTTGCTGCGCCGCCTTTGCCTCGCCGCCATGCCAGAGCACGGCTTCGAGCACGTTACGGGCGCGGCCGTCATGCAAAAACTGGGTGTGGCCGCTGACTGCCTGGGTCAGGCCGATGCCCCACAATGGCGGGGTGCGCCAGTCGCGGCCGCTGGCTTGAAACTCGGTGCGGTTGTCGGCTAAACCGTCGCCCATGTCATGCAGCAGCAGGTCGCTGTAAGGGCGAATCACTTGATTGGCCAATTCAGGTTCCGCGGCGTTGGCGGCGGTGGTGTATTTCGGGGTGTGGCAGGACTGGCATCCCGCCTGGAAAAACAGATTCTTGCCGGCCAGCACTTGCGGCGCGCCGACATCGCGACGGGCCGGTACCGCGAGGTTACGGCTGTAGAACAGCACCAGACGCAGGATGTTGTCGCTGACTTCTGGCTCACCATCCGGGCCATTGCCGTTGGGCGCCTGCTTGCAAGCGGTTTGCGCGTCGGTGCAGTCATCAACGGTTCTCAGGCTGGTCGTGAGGCCCATATCACCAGAGAACGCGTGAACGTTTTGTTGATTGAGGTTCGGTTGCCCGGCCTTCCAGCCAAATCGCCCGAGGACGGTTTTCTGCTGCGCGTCGTCCCAGACCCGGTTCGGTCGTCCGGCGATGCCGTTCTTCTCGCGCGCCTGAGCCTCAGCGTTGGCCAGGATGGCCTCGTCGGGGATCGCTTCAAGCAAGCCCAGGCCAATCATCGGCGGTGCGATGCGCGCCGAAAAACGCGTGTCGGGGTGCATCGGGCCGTAGCCGAGTTGGGTGATCTGCAGGGTCGGCTTACGCAACTCGATTTCGCTGCCATCCTTGAAACGCACCGGGACCGGCGTGTAATCGACGCGCACCTTGCCTTCCGGGACGACGCCGGGCACCGACATGTCCTGGAACTGCCCGCCGTAAACCGGCTCCGGCACCACACCCAGTTGTTCGATGACTTTGGTGTAGGCCGGCGCATCAGGGATCGACAGACGCACCAGCATCGACACCGCATTCGGCGCATCGGGCGCAGTCGGGTGACCACGCCCGTCCTTGATGTGGCAGTTCTGGCAGGCGTTGGTATTGAACAACGGGCCGAGGCCATCGCGGGCGGTGGTGGTCGATGGGGCAATCACCCAAGGGCTGCGAAAGAAACTGTTGCCGACGCTGAAATCGACGCGCCGTGACGGCGGCAGATTGGCGGACGGCAGGGAGAACGCGTTCTGATCGGTCTTGCGCACCGTCGCACTGCCGCCGGAGCGGGCTTCACCGGGTTCGGCCTGGGTAAAACGCGGGGCGTCATCGCACGCACTCAGGCCCAGGGCCAGCAACAGTGCGGACAAGCGAAGAGGCAGCGAGGGCATCGGACATCCTGCAAGGCGAGCAAAACAAGGGCGCAAAGTCTAACAGGGCAGGGGAGTTTGAATAAGAGGAATTATCGTTTGGTTGATCTGAGGCAACTGATCGTTCCCACGCAGAGCGTGGGAACGATCAGCGCGGGGGCATGAAAAAGGCGACCCGAAGATCGCCTTTTTCACTCGGCCAGCGTTGATCAGAACTCGTGATCAGCGTTGTCCGGGTTCAGGTCGCTGATGCCCAGTTTGCCGGCGGCCGCTTCGATCGAACCGGTCTGCTTGACCAGCGAGGCGATGGCGTCGCGCACGATCTGGTTGCCAGCAGTGTTGCCCGCAGCGATCAGTTGGTCGTAGTGCTCACCCTTGTTGGCGTGATCGACCATGACCTGAAGCTTGGCTTCGGTGGCGGCCAGGTCGGCTTTCAGCGCGGTATCGGCTGCCGGGTCGGCTTTGGCGACCAGCGACGACAGGCTGGCGCCAGTCATTTTGCTGCCATCGACGCGGGTGTATTCGCCCAGGTACACGTTACGCACGCCTTTGGCGTCGTAGAAGTGCGAGTTGTGGGTGTTGTCGCTGAAGCAATCCTGTTCGTCTTCCGGGGAGTTGGCTTCCAGGGAAACCTTCATGCGCTCGCCCGCCAGTTCGCCCAAGGACAGGCTGCCCATGCCGAACAGCATTTTGCGCAGACCGGTTTCAGCCGGTTCCGCTTCCAGGGTGGCGCGGTAGTTGTCGGCCACGTTCGGCTTCCAGTTACCGACCATTTCCTGCAGGTCGTTGACCAGCAGTTGGGTCACGGATTTCAGGTAAGCGCGACGACGATCGTTGTGACCGCCGGTAGCGCCTTTGCCTTCCAGGTAGTCGGAAGCTGGACGGTTGCCGGCGCCAGGGCCGGTGCCGTTCAGGTCCTGGCCCCAGAGCAGGAATTCGATGGCGTGGTAGCCGGTGGCGACGTTGGCCTCGGAACCGCCCAGCTCGTTCAGGCTGGCGAGTTTTTCCGGGGTGATGTCTTTCACGTCGACCTTGTCTTCGCCGACCTGAACTTTAGTGTTGGCGATGATGTTGGCGGTGGCGCCCGGGTTACCCAGTGCGTGTTCGTAGGATTTGTCGACGTAGTCGATCAGGCCTTCGTCCAGTGGCCAGGCGTTAACCTGACCTTCCCAGTCGTCGATGATGGTGTTGCCGAAGCGGAACACTTCGCTCTGCAGGTAAGGCACGCGGGCCGCGACCCAGGCAGCCTTGGCGGCTTTCAGGGTGTCGGCGTTCGGCTTGGCGAGGAATGCGTCGACGGCGGTTTGCAGGGTTTTCGCAGTGGATTCGGCATCGCTGTAAACGGCGAAGACGATGTCGGCGTAGTGCGCGACCACAGCCTTGGCGGCGGCTTCATCGACTTTACCGGTAGCAGCAGGTGCAGCCGGGGCAGCGGTGCTGGCGGCCGGGGTCGGCGCTTGTGGAGCGGCAGCCTTGTCTTTGCCTTCGCCGCAACCGGCGAGGGAAATAGCGATGGCCAGCAGACTGGCGGTGGCCAGAGGCATACGAATCATGGCGAACATCCTGCTTCGGTGATTAATGGACGCGCGTGGAGGGCGCGCAAAACTGCGACATAATGCAAATCTTTCGCATTATGTGTAAAGGGTTGTGCTTGTAAATATTTCTTATTCGCGCGGAAGTTGTGTCATAGATCAAGAGATCGCAGCCTCGTTTCACTCGACAGCTCCTACACAAGCACGCGGTTCATGTAGGAGCTGTCGAGTGAAACGAGGCTGCGATCTTTTGATCTTCTACAAAATAGCTGCGTTACTGCGTTGGGCTTGCTTGAGGTAGGCGCTCAATTCCCGTGCCGGCAGCGGTTTGCTGTAGTGATAGCCCTGACCTTCGTGGCAGCCTTCGGAGATGATGTAGGCCTCTTGCTCGGCGGTTTCCACGCCTTCGGCAATCACCTGCATGCCCAGGCTCTTGCCCAGCTGGATGATGGCGCGAACGATGGTCGCATCGTCGTCATCATCAAGCAGGTCCTGAACGAAGCTCTTGTCGATCTTGATCTTGTCCAGCGGCAGGCTTTTCAGATAACTCAGTGATGAATAACCGGTGCCGAAGTCGTCGATGGCGATCAGCGCGCCGGAGCGACGCAGGCTCAGCAGATGCTGGGCGGCGGTGCTGATGTCTTCCATCAGGCCGGTTTCGGTGACTTCCAGCTCCAGGCTGCGCGGTGGCAGGCGGTACATTTGCAGCAGGTTGTTGACCACCCGCGGCAACTCGGCGTGGTGCAATTGCACGGTGGACAGGTTCACCGCCATGCGCAGGTCGAAACCCTGATCGTGCCATTCGCGCAATTGTTTGCAGGCCTGATCCAGCACCCATTCGCCGATGGCGATGATGGTGCCGTTCTGTTCGGCCAGCGGGATAAACAGGTCCGGCGGCACCAGCCCGTGTTCGGGATGCTGCCAGCGAATCAACGCCTCGACGCCCACCACGCGATGATCGCGGTAGCTGATCTGCGGTTGATAAACGAGGTAGAACTGGTCGCGGATCAAGGCATCGCGCAAGTCTTTTTCCAACTCGCGGCGCCGCCGCATTTCCGTGTCGACGCTGGCGATATAGAACTGATAACGGTTGCGCGAGCGAGTCTTGGCCAGGGTCATGGTCTGCTCGGCTTTTTGCAGCAACTTCTCGGTGCTGTCACCGTCCTCGGGGAACAGGGTGATACCGATGGTGGCGCGCAGGCGGATTTCCTGATGATCGAGGGCGAACGCCGCTTCCAGATCATCGAGAATGCTTTGGGCCAGTTCGGCCGCTTCATAGGGGTGTTCGATGTCGGCCTGGACCAGTGCGAACTGGTCGCCACCCAAACGGGCGAGGGCGCCGAGTCGACCGCTGTGAGCCCGCAGACGATCGGCCAGGGCCAGCAGCAATTGGTCGCCGGTCTGATAGCTGAACTGTTCGTTGATGCCTTTGAAATCATCGAGCCCGACACACAGCACCGCTACCCGGCGCTGCAATTTGCCGGCGTCGACGAGGATTTTGTCCAGTTGTTGCTGCAATTGCTGGCGGTTCGGCAAACCGGTGAGAAAGTCGTACTGGGCCATGCGCAGCAGGCTGTTTTCCGCTTCGTGGCGCAGGTGAGTGTTGCGCTCGATGGATTCGAGCAACTGGTTGGCGGTGTTGATCCAGACCCCCAACTCGTTTCTCTCATGACCCTTGAGCTGCGGAATCTTGTGGGCACTGGGCCGGTCCGGGTTGATTTCGGTCAGGTGCTCGATAATCCGCGACAGCGGTTTGGTCAGCAGCCAGTGATAGACCAGATACAGCACCAGAGCCATGGCCAGGGCGCGCAATACGCCAGAGATGAAGATGATCACCGAGCTGACAATGAAGCCCTTGCCGTAGGTGGCCGTGTCGAGGGTAATGCTCAGGTCGCCGTAGTACTCGCTGTAGGGCCCGCGGCCCACCAGTTGGGTGGTGAAGGTGCGTTCGTTGCCGAGGATCAGGTCAGTCAGCCAGCGGCTGTTGGAGTGCTGCAGTTCACGGGTTTTTTGCGCAAGCATGGCTTCATTAGGATGGCCGATGGAGGCCATGCGCACGGCGTCGTCCTGAAACAGGCCTTCGATCACCTGCATACCCATTTCCCGGTCCAGGCTGTAGACGGCCTGGGTCGAGGGGTCACGGAACATATCGAGGATGCGCTGAGCATCGTTGGCCACGGCCTGGCGTGTTTTATAGGCATCGAAAACGATCTGCGCGCAGCTCAAGACCACGCCGACGATCAATGCCGACAGGAGCACGACCCGGAGCAACTTCACCGACAAGCTGTTCTTGAGTTCCAGCTTCAAAGGGTTATTCCTTGTTCCGTGCGGGTAGCGTCAAGTTGCCATGAGTATTGGCAATCCCGTGATCTCAGTCAAAGGGACAATCCAACCCAGGGGATTTTGCCGGTAGCTTGGCCGATATGCTGTTGTTTGGAGTATTTGCCCTATTAGCACTGTGTCGGTTGTTGAGGCCCTCAACTTGAGGGGAACGGGACAATTTTTCCTCGTAGTTGATGTTAGACCGCTGTGATGTGAGGGCAAGAGGGCGAATGCCACTCGCGTTGTGGGAATGTTCCGGGATGGGAGCCCCCAATCCAACTATGAAATGGTATGGATCGCGTTATCGTTCTTCGCTGTAGGAATGTACCCATTTCCCCTGCCCATAAAAAAACCCGGCCAAAGCCGGGTTTCTTGACTGGCGCGAAGCTTAAGCGGTGAAGGTTTTGCCTTCGAACTGCTCAGCTACGAATTTCCAGTTGACCAGGTTCCAGAACGCTTCGACGTACTTCGGACGAAGGTTGCGGTAGTCGATGTAGTAAGCGTGTTCCCAGACGTCGCAGGTCAGCAGCGGGGTGTCGCCGCTGGTCAGCGGGTTGCCGGCGCCGATGGTGCTGGCCAGGGCCAGGGAACCGTCAGCCTTTTTCACCAGCCAGCCCCAACCGGAACCGAAGGTGCCGATGGAGGTTTTGCTGAACTCTTCCTTGAACTTGTCGAACGAACCGAAAGCTGCGTTGATGGCATCAGCCAGCGCGCCGGTTGGTTGACCGCCGGCGTTTGGCGCCAGGCAGTTCCAGTAGAAAGTGTGGTTCCAGACCTGAGCGGCGTTGTTGAAGATACCGCCCGAGGAAGTCTTGACGATTTCTTCCAGGGTCTTGCCTTCGAACTCGGTGCCTGGCACCAGGTTGTTCAGGTTCACGACATAGGTGTTGTGGTGCTTGTCGTGGTGGTACTGCAGAGTTTCCTCTGAAATGTGCGGCTGCAGGGCATCGTGTGCGTAAGGCAGCGGCGGCAATTCGAAAGCCATGATGATTCTCCTAATCAGGTCAGTTGCGGTGAGCGCAAGGCCGATCACGGGCGGCCAGACATGCGCCGGGGAGTTTGTACTCTTTGCGGCGCAGGGATCGGATCATAGCACCGGGGGTGCGGCATAACCACGCAACAACTGTGTGGAATAGAGGTTCCAGAGCCTTTTGGAATAAATCATGAAGCGATGATTAACTGGAGCGCTACCGTGAACATCATGACGGCGACCAGCAGGTCGAGGATTCGCCAGGTGCTTGGCCGTGCCAGCCATGGTGCGAGCCATGCCGCGCCAAGGGCTAAAGTGAAAAACCACAACAATGACGCACTGGCCGCGCCGACCACATAAGCCCCGGGTTCTGTTTGTTGTGCGCCGAGAGAACCGATCAGCAACACGGTGTCCAGATACACATGCGGGTTGAGCAGCGTCACCGCCAACGCACTGAGCAGCACCGCCCGCAGTGAACGTACCGTCTGATTTTCACCCTGTTGCAGGCTTTGTTTCGAGCAGGCCCGACGCAACGCCAGGCTGCCGTACCACAGCAAAAACGCCGCGCCACCCCAACGGGCGATGGCCAGCAGGGTCGGATTTTGCGCCAGCACCGTCGCCAGGCCGAACACTCCGGCGGCCACCAGCAACGCATCGCAGGTCACGCAAAGCGCCGCCACCGGCAGGTGATGTTCGCGCCGAAGGCTCTGCGCCAACACAAACGCATTCTGGGTGCCGATCGCCATGATCAACCCCGCGGCCACCAACAGGCCGTTCACATAGCTTTGCCACATATGTATTACTCCGCGTTGGACGCCAGATCCCGCAGTACCTGCAGGGCGCGTTCGGCATCGGCCTGGCCGACGAACAAATGGTCGTGGTAATACCCGGCGATCACGTTGCAACTGATGCCGGCCTTGCCCAGTGCCGTGGCGAACGCGGCGGTCAGGCCGACGGCTTCGAGGGCCGAATGCACGTTCAAGGTGATCCAGGCGGCGACGTAGTCGAAGCTGAAACCGGCCTTTTCAGCGTGGGAACGTTCCAGAATCACCGTCAGGCCTTCCCGTTCACGAAAGCTGCCGACAATCTCAAGGCCGGCGGGCAACTTGCCGTCGCGTAACGTGCAAAACACGTATTCGCCGTCGTTGAGTTGCGGGCTCATGCTACGCAGCAGGGTTGCCAATGACGTTTCGCCAGCCATGTCGGTGATCCTTGTTCAAGAGTTCTTGCTGGCCATTCTCCGGCTGAACGCTGTATAAGAAAAACCAATAGTCCTGATCGCCCATTAGGAAAACTGATGTTCGACTACAAATTACTTTCCGCGCTCGCCGCCGTAATCGAACAGGCCGGATTCGAGCGCGCCGCGCAGGTGTTGGGTTTGTCCCAATCGGCCATCTCCCAACGGATCAAACTGCTGGAGGCACGGGTCGGCCAACCGGTGCTGGTGCGGGTCACACCCCCGGCGCCGACGGAGATTGGCCGGCGATTGCTTAACCATGTGCAGCAGGTGCGATTGCTTGAACGCGATCTACAAACGTTGGTCCCGGCGCTGGACGAAGAAGGCCTGCCGGAACGCCTGCGTATCGCGCTGAATGCCGACAGCCTTGCCACTTGGTGGGCCGAGGCGGTGGGGGATTTTTGCGCGGAACAACATCTGTTGCTCGACTTGGTGGTAGAAGACCAGACCGTCGGCCTCAAACGCATGCGCGCAGGCGAAGTGGCGGGGTGTGTCTGCGCCAGTGAACGGCCGGTGGCCGGTGCGCGCAGCGTTCTGTTGGGGGCGATGCGCTACCGTGCGATGGCGAGCCCGGCGTTCATTGCCCGGCATTTTCCCGATGGTGTGCGCGCCGATCAGTTAGCCAAAACCCCGGCCCTGGTGTTTGGCCCGGATGATTTCCTACAGCATCGCTACCTCGCATCCCTCGGTGTGGATGGCGGTTTCGAACATCATTTATGCCCATCCTCCGAAGGCTTTCTTCGTCTCACCGAAGCAGGGCTTGGCTGGGGCCTGGTGCCTGAATTGCAGGTGCGCGAGCAACTGGAACGCGGCCAATTGCAGGAGCTTTTGCCAGATAAGCCGATCGATGTGCCGCTGTACTGGCATCATTGGCGCAATGGCGGTCAGCTGTTGGGGTTACTCACCGATCAATTGGTGCGCTCGTCGAAGCAATGGCTGGTGCCGTTGGACTGACGGGCAGCGTCAAGACCTCACGCCCTACGCCCTACGCAATATGCAAAGCGCAAAACGCAAAACGAAATATTCGGAGCAATTCATGAAGATTCTGGTCACCGGCGCAAGCGGCTTCATTGGCGGACGCTTTGCGCGTTTCGCCCTGGAGCAGGGCCTGGACGTGCGGGTCAACGGTCGCCGGGCCGAAAGCGTCGAGCATCTGGTGCGCCGTGGCGCCGAGTTCATTCAGGGCGACTTGAGCGACCCGCAACTGGCGCGCGACCTGTGTTCAGACGTTGAAGCCGTGGTGCATTGCGCCGGCGCTGTCGGTTTGTGGGGGCGGTATCAGGACTTTCATCAAGGCAACGTCGAAGTCACCGAGAACGTGGTCGAAGCCTGTCTGAAACAGCGGGTTCGGCGTCTGGTGCACTTGTCGTCGCCTTCGATTTACTTCGATGGCCGCGATCATCTGGGGTTGACCGAAGAGCAGGTGCCCAAGCGCTTCAAACATCCCTACGCCGCGACCAAATACCTGGCCGAGCAAAAAGTCTTCGGTGCGCAGGAATTCGGTCTAGAAGCCCTGGCCCTGCGCCCGCGTTTCGTGACGGGCGCCGGCGACATGAGCATTTTCCCCAGACTGCTGAAGATGCAGCGCAAAGGGCGCTTGGCGATTATCGGCAATGGCCTGAACAAGGTCGATTTCACCAGCGTGCAAAACCTCAATGAAGCGTTGCTCAGCAGCTTGCTGGCCAGCGGTTCGGCCCTGGGCAAGGCCTACAACATCAGCAACGGAGCGCCGGTTCCGTTGTGGGATGTGGTCAATTACGTGATGCGCCAAATGGATGTCCCACAGGTTACCCGCTACCGTTCCTACGGTCTGGCCTACAGCCTTGCCGCGCTCAACGAGGGTGTGTGCAAGCTGTGGCCAGGTCGTCCCGAGCCGACACTGTCGCGGCTGGGCATGCAGGTCATGAACAAAAACTTCACCCTGGACATCAGTCGCGCACGGCATTATCTGGACTACGATCCGAAAGTGAGCCTCTGGACCGCCCTCGATGAATTCTGCGGCTGGTGGAAGGCTCAGGACATTCGCTGACACACAAGGGGGACCCCTTACTGAACCGAGTTCGGGGTTCAGGGTCAACCGGTGCGGCAGCGGGGGTTATACTTCGCCGCATCAAGCCATCACCGCGTTCCACAAAGGTTGACCCTAATGCCCATGCGTAACGATGCCAACGACGACTTCGACGATGTCCCGAGCCTGCGCGCCGACAGCCTCGATGACGATGATTTTCCGACTACCGCTCGCACTGCCGTGCATTCGCGCACCACACCGGTGGTCAAGGTCAAAGGCCCGAGCACTGGCCCTCTGTGGGCATTGGTCGGCGCGTTGTTCTTTGCCTTCGCCGGCCTTGCCTGGTGGAGTTTTCAGCAGATCTCGCTGATGGAACAGCAACTGGTGGCGACCCAGGAAAGTTTTGCGCGCATCAGTGAAGAAGCGGCGGGGCGCTTGCAGGACATTTCCGGCAAGGTCGTGGCCAGCCAGTCCAACGTCAGCACTGGCAGTGAAGCGTTGAAGCTGCAAATCAAACAGCTCGAAAGCAAACTCCAGGACCAGAGCAAGCAGCTGGAAAGCAAGCTTCAGGATCAGAGCAAACAGCAGTTGGGCGTACTCGGCCAGACCTCCGATCTGGACAAGCGCCTGGCGCAAATGACCGCGCAAGCCACCGAACAACAAACCGCCAATGCTCAGTTGCAGGCCCAGGTCAAAGCCTTGAGCGGCGAACTGGCCGCGTTGAAGAACGCGCCGGACGATAAGTTCGACGCCCAACTCAAAAGCCTGGGCGCTGACATCGTCGCGTTGAAGAAACAAGGCAATCCAAGCGCCGCCATCGAGCGCCTGGAGCAAGACATGATCGTGCTCAAAAGCCAACAGGACAATCGCCCGGCCGCCGCAGCAGGTGGCACCAACACCGCCGAGTTCGACGCCTTCCGCGGGCAGGTCACCCGCAACATCAACACCCTGCAGGCGCAGATTCAGAATCTGCAACAGCAGCTGCGCGCCCGGCCTCAATAGCCCGATGCAGTGACGGGGCCTGTGTGGAGTGGGGCCTGTGGAGTGGGACTTTTGTGGCTAGGGGCTGGCTGTGGCCAGGTTTTTTGTGGCGAGGGGGCTTGCCCCCGTTGGAGTGCGAAGCGCTCCCCTACATTCTTCCAGCTGCACCGCATGCTCAGGTTTTACGACTGCTGCGCAGCCGAACGGGGGCAAGCCCCCTCGCCACAAAAAAACCTCACCACAGGCAAGCTCCCTGGCCACACAAAGTCTCTTTAAAACAAACCCTCCCCACCGTTTCCTGAATATTCATACATAGCCCCAAGCCGTCTACGCTCTTGAAACACCAATAAGAACGGGGAATGCGCAATGGGGGTTCTTCACAAGCTAGCCTGGCTGGGCGGGTTGCTTTTGCTGTGCCTGGGGCCAGTTCACGCCGCCACAACGGAAAAGGATGACAGCCAGGCCGCCAAAGCCTTGCTGGAAAAAGCCCTGGCCTATTACCACGAGCAGGGTGACAAGGCTTTCGCGGCGTTCAGCCGTCAGGGCGAGTTTGTCGACAAGGATCGCTATGTCTTCGTGGTCGACACCAAGGGCGTGATGCTCGCCAGCGGTGGGCCATCTTCGGCGTTGATCGGTCGTGATGTGTCCGAGGTGCTCGGGCCGGAGGTGCAAAAAGCCTTCAAGGACGCCTTGAAAGTGCCGGAGGGCAACGGCATTCAGCAAGCCGAATACCGCTGGCAGAACTGGGCCGACGGTAAGGTTGAACGCAAGCATGTGTTTTATCAGCGCATCGGCCAGCGGATTCTGGCGGTCGGTTACTACCTGCCACGGGCCTCGCCGCAACAGGCGCAAGCGTTGCTCGATAAAGCAGCGGTCGATCTGGCCAAAAACGAAAAGGGCACGCTCATAGCGATCAACTCCCTCAAGGGCGGTTACTTGCAGGATGACCTGTACGTGTTTGTCGTCGACCTGGATACCCAGCGTTATGTCGCCCACGGCACCAATTTGCGACTGATCAATACCGACTTCGGCAAGATCAAGGACCCGGAAGGCAAACCGGTGGGCGAGCCGATCCTGGCGCTGATGGCAAAGCAGGACTACGGCGAATACGAGTACCGCTGGAAAAACCCGGTGACTGGCAAAGTGGAAGACAAGCATGCCTACCTGAAAAAGGTCGGGCATTTTCTGGTGGCGGTGGGGTATTACAGCCCTTGAAGGGTAGACATTGATCGTTCCCACGCAGAGCGCGGGAACGATCGGTCGGAGGGGTTAGCGAACCGTGTCCTCCCGCCCCCGCAACACCCTGTTCGGCATGGCAATCGCCGCCGCCAGCCCCAGCAGCGACACCGCCGCGCTGACCATCAGCAAATGCCGGAAGGTCAGCAGCAGCTCAGCGCGCAGGGCGTTTTGTGCATCCCCCGGTGCGGCGTTCAAACCATCGAGCAAGACATTCCCCGAATGGCCCTCGGTAATCAGCGACGAGCCGGCCAGGTGAGCGAAACTCGAATCCTGCAGCAACGCCAGCAGCAGCGCCGACATTAACGCCACACCCACTGCGCCACCCAGGGAACGGAATAGATTGGTGGTGCTGGTGGCGACGCCGATGTCCCGTTGTTCCACCGAGTTTTGCGTGCCCACCAACGATGTCGGGAACTGCATACCGCTGGCGATGCCGCTGAGCAACATGAACAGGCTGCTCAGCACAAACGCCTGAGGCGCACTGAACGCCATGCCGAGAATCGAGAACGGCATCAGCAGGGCGCCAGTCAGGATCATCGGTTTATAACGACCGCTCACCGAGGTCTGGCGTCCGGCGAAATACGCGCCTATCGGCAAGCCCATGGCCAGCGGCAACAGATGCAGCGCGGCGCTGTCGGCCCCGGCGCCGGTGACGCTCTGGAAGCGCAGCGGCATCAGCACGATCAAGGAAATCGCCTGGAAACTGGTGAAGAAAATCGTACACCAGCAAAGAATCGCACTGCGGTTGGTGAACAAGTGCATCGGCAGCAACGGTTCCCGCGCCCGCCGTTCATGCCAGACGAACACGGCCAGCACCACCACCGCACAACCGAGCAAACCCGACACTTCGGTGCTGCGCCACGAATGGCCCTGGCCGACCTGAGTGATGCCCAGCAACAACGCCGTCAGGCCGATGATCATCAGCAAGGTGCCGAAGTAGTCGATGATCGGCTTGCGCTGTGGCACCGGCAGTCCCACCAGCGTGCGGTGGGCTACCAGCCAGGCACCCAGGCCCAATGGAAGATTGATCAGGAACACCCAGCGCCAAGACAGGTATTCGGTCATGTAGCCACCGAGAACCGGGCCGGCCACGCTGGCCACCGCGTACATGCTGCTGAAGTAACCCTGATAGCGACCGCGCTCGCGGGGCGGAACGATGTCGCCGATGATCGCCTGGCTCACCGAAATCATCCCGCCGGCGCCGATACCCTGAAGGATCCGCGCCAGCACCAGTTGTTCCATGCTTTGTGCCATGCCGCAGAACAACGACGCCAGGGTGAACAGCCCCATGCCGAACAGCATCAACTTGCGGCGGCCATACAGATCGCCGAGTTTGCCGTAGATCGGCACCGCCACGGTCATCGCCACCATGTACCCGGAAATCACCCAGGCCAGCAGGCTGACATCCTTGAACTGCGCGGAAATGGCCGGCATCGACACGGCGACGATGGTCTGGTCCAGCGCGCCCAGAAAGATCGCCAGCATCAGGGCGATCAGCACGCTGCGAATGGCCGGTTTGGGCGTTTCAGGCTGGTTGAGATTGGTCACGGGTAAAACCTGCGGGCAGTGATGGACCCGCAGCAGGCAAGGCGAGCGGGATGCTCGCCAGTGTAAGTCGATAGGAGGCTATTCGATAGCCTCATATGGAAGCCCGACGTAATTTTCGGCAATGGTTTTTCGACCCGCCTCGGAGTCCACGAAATAGGCCAGCTCCGATTCGCTGATGCGCTGGCTGAACGCGTCGTGCTCGTCGAAGCGATGCAACATCGAGGTCATCCACCAGGAAAACCGCTCGGCTTTCCACACCCGCCGCAAGCAGACTTCGGAATACTTCTCCAGCAAATCCACACGGCCTTCGCGGTAAACCTTCAGCAGAATATTGAACAACGTACTGACGTCGCTGGCCGCCAGGTTCAACCCCTTGGCGCCGGTGGGCGGAACGATGTGCGCGGCGTCGCCGACCAGGAACATCCGCCCGTACTGCATCGGTTCGACCACGAAACTGCGCAGTGGCGCGATGCTTTTTTCAATCGACGGACCGGTCACCAGAGAGGCGGCGAGGGCGGTCGGCAGACGGGATTTGAGCTCATCCCAGAAGCGCTGATCGGACCAGTCTTCGACTTTGTCCTGGGCCGGAACCTGAAGGTAGTAACGGGTACGTGTCGGCGAACGCATGCTGCACAGCGCAAAACCCCGTTCATGCCGCGCGTAGACCAACTCCTCGTGCACCGGTGGCGTGTCGGCGAGAATCCCCAGCCAGCCGAACGGATAAACCCGCTCGAACACTTTCAGGCAATCCGTAGGAATCGACTGCCGCGCCACGCCATGGAAACCATCGCAGCCGGCGATGTAGTCACAATCGAGTCGATACGTTTCGCCGTCCTTGTCGAAGGTGACAAAGGGTTCGGCGGTTTTCATGCCGTGGGGGACGACATTGCTGGCTTCGTAGATCGTCTGCGCACCGGCGTCCCGACGAGCGGCCATCAGATCGCGGGTGACCTCGGTCTGACCATAGATCGTTACGGTTTTGCCGCCTGTCAGCGCCTGCAAGTCGATGTGTACCCGGCGCCCGTCGAGGGCCAGTTCGAAGCCTGCATGGACCAGCCCTTCGGCGTCCATGCGCTGACCCACCCCAGCCTGACGCAACAGCTCTACCATGCCTTGTTCGAGGACACCGGCGCGGATGCGTCCGAGCACGTAGTCCGGGGTCTGGCGTTCGAGGATCAGGGTGTCGATGCCGGCGTTATGCAGCAATTGGCCGAGTAGCAAGCCAGAGGGGCCGGCACCGATGATCGCGACTTGGGTTTTCAGTGTTTTCATTGTTTTTATGACTCGCAAGCTCCACACGGCCAAGACCGGTGAATGATTTTTATGGATCGAGTACTTGCATTTTTCACTTGCGAGTCTGTCAATTGAAGGGGAAAACTGAGCCGATACCTGTACATTCTGCCAATCGGTGCGATTATCGCCCCGTTACTCTCGAGGCCTGGATTGAAGTGATGAACAAGCCTGACCTGCCATCGATTCCGGTGTTCAAACTCTACGGTGAAAGCCTGGACTGGCCGACCCCTGACTTATTGCACTGTGAAACCATTTCCAAACGCAGCCGCGAACATCAATGGGAAATCAAACCCCACCGCCACGCCGATTTGTGTCAGTTACTCTTCGTTTTCAAAGGTCAGGCAGAGCTTGAAATCGAAGGCAAACGCTCACAATTGACCGAGCCGGCAATCCTGATTCTGCCGCCGTTATCGGTGCATGGTTATCGGTTTTCCGAGGACGTCGAGGGTTTCGTCGTCACGCTGGCCGCGCCGCTGATCGCCCACCTGCAAGCACAACTGGGCAATTCGGTGAACGCTCTGGCACAGGCCGAAAGCTACCCGGCGGGCAAGGACAGCGAGTACCTCAACAGCCTGTTTTCAGCGCTGCAAAGCGAGTACACCGGCCATCAACCGGCGCGGGAAATGCTCATGCATTCGCTGGTCAGCGTGATCATGGTGTGGATCAGCCGTCAGGTGATTCAGCGTCAAACCGCCACCCAGCGTCCGCAGCGGGCCCGGGAATACCTCAACGGCTTTATTCAACTGGTGGAAGAGACCTATCGCCAGCACGTCAAGGTCGAGGACCTGGCTCATCGGCTGGGGATTTCCGTGTCCCACCTCAACGGCACATGCCGTGAACTGGCGGGGCAACCGGCGTTGCAGATCATGCATGAGCGTCAGTTGCTGGAGGCCAAGCGCTTGCTGACCTACACCAGCATGACCATTTATGAAATGTCCGATGTGTTGGGGTTTTCCGATCCAACCAACTTCACACGCCTGTTCAGGCGTCGCGTGGGGATTTCGCCCAAGGCTTTTCGCGACCGCTTGAAGGCCGATCAGGACAACGACGCCTGAACCTTGTGGCGAGGGAGCTTGCTCCCGTTCGGCTGCGAAGCAGTCGTAAATTTCGTTGAGTTCAGTTTCTCAGAAGTTATCCAATCGCAGGTTTTGGGGCCGCTTCGCCGCCCAACGGGGGCAAGCCCCCTCGCCACAAAAGCCCCCTCGCCACAGGGTGTTCGTTACCGGAGGGCGTTGAGGGTCGCGTTGTGGGGAATGCAGCGCTCGAAGTTGCAACTCGCGTATTCACGGGGAACTTGTCGCAACTGCTCGACACGCCAGGCGGCTGTGCCATACAGCGCCAATGTCGCCGCGCAAGTGATGAAAATGGCGAGGTATCTTTTTGTTTTGATGTTCATGGCGTTGACCTCTGAACGAATACCTTTCGGTACTGCTTTGAGCATAGGTCAGCGCCGGTGAGTTGCCAGCAAAGCCGCTTTCGCGGTTAACGCGATATTCAGAACATTGATATCCCCCTGTGGGAGCGAGCTTGCCCGCGATAGCGGACTGTCAGTCAGCATCTTTGTTCAATGTGACGACGCCATCGCAGGCAAGCCAGCTCCCACAGGGGAGGTGTTTACAGCCCCACATCCCACTCCGGTTCTTCCGGAAATCTAAGCACCAGAAAATCCAGCATGCTGCGCAACGCTGCCGGCATGTGTTTGCGTGAGGCATACACCGCATAGATGTTCAGCTGCCGGGGCTTGGCCTGGGGCAACAGGCGGATCAGTTCGCCGCTGTGGATATGCACGCCGGCCAGGTAACTGGGCAGCATCACCACGCCAGCCCCGGCCATCGTCGCGCGCAACAGCGTGCTGGCTTCGTTGGCGCTGATGTTGCCCTGCACCGGCACCGAGACGGGCTCGCCGTCCTGTTCGAAATGCCAGAGGCTCTTGCCGAAGTAGGAATGGGTCAGGCAGTTGTGCAGGCTGAGGTCCTCGACCCGTTGCGGTGTCGGGTGCTCACGCAGGTACGCGGGGGAAGCGCAGATCACCGAGCGGCAGACCGTCAGCCGCCGGGCGATCAGGTTCGGGTCCAGGTCGTTGCTGGTGCGGATGGCCAGGTCAATACGTTCATCCACCAGGTTCACCGTGCGGTCGAGCATTTGCATATCGATGCTGACGCCGGGGTAGCGTTTGACGTAGGCCGCCATGGCGTCCGCCAGTTGCGCTTGGCCGAATGAGGTGCTGACGCTGATCCGCAACAGGCCTCGCGGTGCGTCGTCCGGTTCGCTGACGGCGGCTTGCATGTCGGTGGACAAATCGAGCATCTGCCGACAGCGAGGCAGGATCTCACTGCCGGCGGCGGTCAGACTCAATTTGCGCGTGGTGCGATGCATCAGGCGCGCGCCGACCCAATCCTCCAACTCCGCCAGATAGCGTGAAACCACCGGCCGTGACAGGTCCAGGTGATCGGCGGCGGCCGATTGGCTGCCCAGGTCCACCACCGTGACGAACACCCGCATTGCTTGTAGACGATCCATGATTTGCCCGCTTTCAGAAACAAACTATGTTCAAGCATCGCATTTTTTGTATCGAACCAGGCAACTAAGCTCTGTCCCATCGCCAAGCATGGCATTCGGACAACGGAGCAACAGATGATCGGCTTCACTTCAATCAAACGCATTCTTCTGGCCACCGCCACGCTCGGCTTCGCGGCCCATGCAGCTGCGGCGTCTACCCTGACGCTGGACGTCTACAACCCAGGCACCAACGCGATCTTCCCGGTGACCTCGGTGCTGGTCAGTGGCGAGAAGGAAGCGATTCTGGTGGACGCGCAATTCGGCAAAGCCCAGGCCGAACAAGTGGTGGAAAAAATCCGCGCCAGCGGCAAGCAACTGACCACCATCTACATCAGCCACGGTGACCCGGATTACTACTTCGGCCTCGACACCGTCACCCAAGCGTTCCCGAAAGCCAAAGTGCTGGCTTCGCAACCGACTGTTGATCACATCAAAAAAACCGTCGACGGCAAACTGGCGTTCTGGGGCCCGAAAATGGGCGCTGACGTACCGAACAAAACCATCGTGCCGCAGGTGCTCAAGGGCGATAGCCTGATGCTGGAAGGGCAGAAATTGCAGGTGATCGGCCTGGACGGCAAGCAGCCGGATCGCAGCTTTGTGTGGATCCCGTCGATCAAGGCTGTGGTCGGTGGCGTGGTTGTCGCCGAAAACATTCATGTATGGATGGCCGACACCCAGACCCCGCAATCCCATGCCGATTGGCTGACGACGCTGCATGCGATTGAAGCGCTGAAGCCGAAAACCATCGTGCCGGGTCACTACCTCGGTGAGAGCGCGCGTTCTCTGGCGGCGGTGCAATTCACCGCCGATTACATCAAGGCTTTCGACGAAGAAACCGCCAAGGCGAAAGATGCTGCCGAGCTGATCGCCGCGATGAAAAAACGCTACCCGACCCTGGGCGAAGAAAGCTCGCTGGAGCTGAGCGCCAAAGTCGCCAAGGGCGAGATGAAGTGGTAATCCGCTGCAGCTGAAACTGCTTACCTGTGGCGAGGAGCTTTGTGGCGAGGGGGCTTGCCCCCGTTGGAGTGCGAAGCGCTCCCCTACATTCTTCCCGCTGCACCGCATGCTCAGGTTTTACGACTGCTTCGCAGCCGAACGGGGGCAAGCCCCCTCGCCACACTGATCAATGCAAACCAAGTAACTTCGCCTACACCCAAACCAACTGGAGAACGTCATGAGTAACATCGCAATCATCGGTGCCACCGGTCGTGCCGGTAGCCAACTGTTGGAAGAAGCCCTGCGTCGCGGTCACAGCGTCACTGCCATCGCCCGCGACACCTCGAAAATCGCGCCGCGTGCCGGTGTGGTGAGCAAAAACGTAGACGTGCTCGACGCTGCTGCATTGCAAGCCGCCGTGGCCGGGCATGATGCGGTGATCAGCGCCGCGCATTTCTCCACCATCCCTGCCAGCGCGATTATCGAGCCGGTGAAGAAGGCCGGGGTCAAGCGTCTGCTGGTGGTCGGCGGTGCCGGTTCGCTGTTGCTGCCGAATGGCTCTCGGGTGATCGACAGCGAAGGTTTCCCGGAGGAATACAAGGCCGAGGCCAGCGCCGGTGCCGCGTTCCTGAATACTTTGCGTCAGGAAAAGGACCTGGACTGGACCTTCCTGTCGCCGTCGGCAGAGTTTGTCGAAGGTGAGCGCACCAGCACGTTTCGGGTCGGCAAGGATGACTTGCTGGTGAGTGCCGAAGGCCGTAGCTGGATTACCTTTGCTGACTTTGCGATTGCGCTGATCGATGAAGTGGAAACGCAGAAGCATTCCCGCCAGCGGTTTACTGTCGGGTATTGAGTTCACTGATCACTTGTGGGAGCGAGCCTGCTCGCGAAGGCGGACTTACATTCAACATTGATGTCGACTGTACGGCCTTTATCGCGGGCAAGCCCGCTCCCACAGGACAGTGGATTCCTGTGGGAGCGGGCTTGCCCGCGAAGGGCTCAACGCGATTGAGCCTGCTCCACCAACCACCCCATCAATTCGCGCAACTTCGGCGAAGGCTCCGGTTTTTCGGGGAACACCAAGTAATACGCCAACCCTGTTTTCACCTTCAAGTCAAAGGGCATGACCAGCCGTCCGGCACTCAGGTCATCGCCGATCAACGACCAATCGCCAATCGCAACCCCCGTTCCCTGAGACGCCATCGACATCGCCAGGTCCAGGGTTTCGAAATGCTGACCTTTGCCGACATTGCTCAGCCGAATATCCGCAACCTTCAGCCAGGCATTCCAGTCCCGTTCATCGCGGGTGGGGTGCAGCAACAAGTGTTGCTGCAGATCGGCCGGTGTCTGCAAAGCCATCGGCCCTTCAAGCATCGGTCGGGAACACACGGGCGTCAGTTGCTCATCGAACAGATGCCGGGAGGCCAGTGAGCTGTTCGGCGGCGCGCCATACATCACCGCCGCATCGAACTGCTCGCGATGAAAATCCACGCCGTGTTTCACCGTGGTCGTCAATTCCACCGGTACATCCGGGCGTTCCTTTTGCCACTGCAACAGGCGTGGCAACAGCCAGCGCATCACGCAGGTCGGGGCTTTCAGTTGCAGGGTTTCGCGCTTCTCGCCGATCTGCTCCACCGCCTCGTCGATCAGGCCGAAAATCTGCTGCACCCGTGGCAGCCATTCCCGTCCTTCGGCGGTCAGGCTCAAGCCCCGCGCCTGGCGAATGAACAGCTCATAACCCAGATGATCTTCCAGCCCGGCGATCTGCCGGCTCACCGCGCCTTGGGTGATGTGCAATTGTTCGGCGGCCCGGGTGAAGTTGCAGCACTGCGCGGTGATCAGAAAAGTGTGCAGCGCCGGCAGGGGAGGCAATCGTTTCATTGGGATCCAAGGTATGACGTGAGGACATGGCTAGTATGACTTTTTATCCATTGTTGCGGCTACGTGTCGCCCGTTCCAATGAGGCCATCCCTGGACCTGCCAACCCATCATAAACACTGCGCAGGCCCGGCGTCTCAAACGAACAAAAAGGGCAAAGACATGGCGACGTGCGGCGAAGTATTGGTCAAGTTACTCGAAGATTACGGGGTCGAGCAGGTGTTCGGCATTCCCGGGGTGCATACCGTGGAGCTGTATCGCGGGCTGGCCCGTTCGAGCATCAACCACGTCACTCCGCGTCACGAACAGGGCGCCGGTTTCATGGCCGACGGTTATGCGCGCACCAGCGGCAAACCGGGTGTGTGCTTCATCATCACCGGCCCTGGCATGACCAACATCACCACCGCCATGGGCCAGGCTTACGCCGACTCGATCCCGATGCTGGTGATCTCCAGCGTGCAATCGCGCAGCCAATTGGGCGGCGGTCGCGGCAAGCTGCATGAACTACCAAACCAGAGCGCACTGGTCGGCGGCGTGGCAGCGTTCTCCCACACCTTGATGTCGGCAGCTGAATTGCCGGGCGTGTTGGCCCGTGCCTTCGCGCTGTTCCAGGCTGGCCGTCCGCGTCCGGTACACATCGAAATCCCGTTGGACGTGTTGGTCGAAGAGGCCGATGACTTGCTCGCCAGCGTGCCGGTGAACATCGACCGCGCCGGTGCTTCGCCAAGCGCGATCAGCCGCATGACCGACTGGCTGGCCGGTGCCAAGCGCCCGTTGATTCTCGCCGGTGGCGGCGCCATCGATGCCGCGGCTGAATTGACCGAACTGGCGGAACTGCTGGATGCACCGGTGGCCCTGACCATCAATGCCAAAGGCATGCTTGAGTCCAGCCACCCGCTGCTGATCGGTTCGACCCAGAGCCTGGTAGCCACCCGCGCGCTGGTCGCCGAGGCCGATGTGGTGCTGGCCATCGGCACCGAACTGGCCGAAACCGATTACGACGTCACCTTCGCTGGCGGCTTCGACATTCCCGGCGTGCTGCTGCGCGTGGACATCGACCCCGACCAGACCGTGCGTAATTACCCGCCGAAAGTCGCGTTGGTGGCCGATTCGCGCAACGCCGCTCAGGCCTTGCTGAGTGCGCTGTCCCACAAGTCGCTGGCCGAGCGTCGCAACGATTGGGGCCAGGTGCGTGCCGCGCGTTTGCGCGATGAACTGGCTGCGACCTGGGACGCCCCGACGCTGGCCCAGACTCGCTTCCTGGAAACCGTTTTGCACGAATTGCCGAACGCGGTTTTTGTCGGCGATTCGACCCAACCGGTGTACACCGGCAACCTCACATTCAACCCGGAACGCCCGCGCCGCTGGTTCAACTCGTCCACCGGTTACGGCACCCTCGGTTACGCCTTGCCGGCAGCGATTGGTGCCTGGCTTGGTGGCAGCATCGAAGGCGGCGCACGGCCTCCGGTGGTGTGCCTGATCGGCGACGGTGGTCTGCAATTCACCCTGCCGGAACTGGCCAGTGCGGTGGAAGCACGCACCCCGGTGATCGTCCTGTTGTGGAATAACCAGGGCTACGAAGAGATCAAGAAATACATGGTCAACCGCGACATCGAGCCGGTTGGCGTGGACATCTACACCCCGGACTTCATTGGTGTGGCCAAGGCTCTGGGCTGCGCGGCCGAGGCGGTCAGCGGTGTCGAAGAACTGCGCAGTGCATTGCGTCTTGCCACCGATCGCCAGGGTCCGACCCTGATTGAAATCGATCAGACCCAGTGGATGAAGGCGGTGTCGAAATGAGTTCTTCTACAACGTTCCCGACCACGCTTGATGGCCTGTACATCGACGGCCAATGGTCGGCAGGCAACGAACATTTGCGCGTGATCAATCCGGCGACCGAAGCACTGCTGACAACCGTCAACGGCGGCGATGAACACGCTGTCGATCAGGCCGTCACGGCGGCGACCAACGCTTTCAAAGCGTGGTCGAAAACCACCGGTACCGAGCGCGGGGCGATCCTGCGCAAAATCGCCGCAGGCGTGCAGGCCGGTCGCGAACAGTTGATGAAATTGCAGTCGAGCAACAACGGCAAACCGCTGTTCGAAGCGGCCATTGATGTCGACGATGTAATCGCCACGTTCGAGTATTACGCCGATCTGGCCGAAGGCCTGGACGCGAAGCAGGACAGCGCCGTGGCGTTGCCGAGCGACGATTTCAGCGCCCGTTTGCGCCGCGAGCCGTGCGGTGTGGTGGGGCTGATCGTGCCGTGGAATTTCCCGATGGTCACCACCGCCTGGAAACTCGCCCCGGCCCTGGCCGCCGGTTGCTGCGTGGTGCTCAAACCGTCGGAAGTGACGCCGCTGCCGGAGCTGGAACTGGCGACGATTATTGCCGAAGCCGGTCTGCCAAACGGTGTGTTCAATCTGGTCTGCGGCACGGGCCTGGCCGTCGGCGCGCCGCTGTCGGCTGATCCGCGCATCGCCAAGATTTCCTTCACCGGCAGCAACGCGGTCGGTGTCCAGGTCATGCAGCGCGCAGCAGAAACCGTGAAGGGTGTGAGCCTGGAATTGGGCGGCAAATCTTCGCTGCTGGTACTCGCCGATGCTGATATCGAATTGGCGGTCGAAGTGGCCTGTGGCGGCGGTTTCTTCAATGCCGGGCAGATGTGTTCCGCCACCAGCCGCGTGTTGGTTGCCGATGAACTTGCGGATAAATTTGTAGCGCGATTGAAGGCGCGCGCCGAAGCCATTCGCGTGGCCGACCCGTTCGACCCGAACGTGGAAATGGGCGCACTGGTCAATCAGGCGCAATACCAACGCGTGCTGGGCCACATCGATCGTGGTTTGAGCGCTGGGGCGAAGCTGATCTGCGGCGGTAATCGCCCGGCAGACCTGCCACGCGGCTATTTTTTGCAGCCGACCATTTTCATCGACGTGCCCCTCGACAGTGCGCTGTGGTGCGAAGAGATTTTCGGCCCGGTGATCTGCGTGCGCAGTTTCAGCTCTGAAGCCGAGGCGATTACCCTGGCCAATGACAGCCAGTTCGGCCTGGTGGCCAGCGTGGTCACTCGTGACAGCGAGGCTGCGGATCGCGTCGCCAACGCTTTGCAGGCGGGGCTTGTGTGGATCAACGCGCCGCAAGTGATCTTCCCGCAGACCGCCTGGGGTGGCTACAAACAGAGCAGCATCGGCCGCGAATTGGGGCCGTGGGGCTTGCAGGCTTTCCAGGAAATCAAACACGTGATTCGGGCCGTCTGACAGCACGAAAAAGGTGAGCGCATGCCTCGCGATGAGGCATGCGCCAGCGTCATGGCTTCAATGAGTTTTTATCGATAGTCAGGTGTTTTGCACGACCTCAGGATGAACCCGCTGGCATCGCCAAGGCCCATTGAAACCGGGGGCTTGAAGCTGATCTGGCCGCGCGGATGCAACGGTTGCGACCAACCTCATACTTAAAAAAACAAAGGGAGTCCTTCATGGGCGAGCACGATCTGAACAGACGTCAATTCATCAAAACCGTGGGCGTGGCGTCCGTGGCTGCGGCGGCCATGAGCATGCCGTTCATCAAGGCCAATGCCAGCGATACGCGCTTCCAGGGCAAGACCCTGCGTTTGCTGACCTGGTCCGATGACACCGGCCTCGCGGCACTGCGCAACATCGCGGCAACCTTCGAAGCCAAGTACGGCTGCAAGGTCATCGCTGACCGCACCGGCAGCACCTCGGAAATGGTCGCCAAACTCAAGGCCGGCGGTGATCGTCCGCAGTACGACATCATCACTCTGGCCGGCGTCGGCGCCGAAGGTCTGGCCGCCGCCAACCTGCTGGAAAAACCCGATCTCAACCGCATCCCTAACCTGATCGACGTGCCGGAGCAATACCGCACCGGCGCCAACGGTCACGGCATCGGTTACCTGCTGTGGTGCAACAGCCTGGTCTACAGCACCCGCACCATCAAAGAAGCGCCGGACAGCTACGCCGCCCTGTGGGACGCAGAACTGTCGCCGAACATCTTCCTGCCGCCACCGAACTGGACCGAGGCCATGGACCTGATCATCATCGCCGCCAAACTGGCCGGTGGTGACGAACACAACATCGAGCCGGGCTTCAAGAAACTCGCCGAGCTGAAAGATCGCGTCGTGACCTTGGGCGAAAACCCGAACCAGATTGCCGAGCTGTTCCGCACCGGTTCCCTGGACATGGGCGGCTTGTACGCGCCGGCGTTTTTCCCGAAACAGATTCGCGATCCGGCCTACGGCCTGGGCGCCACGTTCGGCATGAAGGAAGGCTTCTACACCGACCTGATGTTGTCGGTGATGCCGAAGAATCGCCCGGGCGATATCGACCTGGCCTACGCCTTCATCAACCACTCTCTGGACCCGCTGGTGCAGGGCAAGATGGCCGAAGACATCTACAACGGCCCGGTCAACGCCAAGGCGATCATCTCCGCCGAAGCGCGCAAGAGCCCCTACATCCTCACGCCGGAGCAGATTGCCGAGAAGGCGATCATGCACGACAACGCCTTCCTGGCCACCGTGCATGACCAATGGATTCGTCGTTACACGGAAATCTTTTCTTCCTGATCGAGTGGCGAACACAGTTCTTTAGAACACTGCAAAACACTGTGGGAGCGGGCTTGCCCGCGATGACGGCCTCCCTGTCGATAATGATGTGACTGACAGATTGCTATCGCGGGCAAGCCCGCTCCCACAGGGTTCACGGTGGTTTCGAAGGTTGTGCTCGCTCAGCTGCTTTCCATTGACGAGACCCTTGCTATGGAACACCAACCTCTGACCCATCCGGTAAGCGCCGCACCCGTGCGCATAAATCGGGGTGTCTCACCTACGGCGCGTGCCTGGTTTTTCCTCTCGCCGTCGATGCTGTTTCTCGGCGTGCTGATTGCCGCCAGCCTGCTGGTGCTGCGCATGAGCGTCGGCACCAAAGGCGCGGAGTGGACCGGGTTCAGCCTGGCCAGTTACGCCCAATTGCTGGAACCCTATTACCTCAAATCGTTGCTGCTGACGTTGCGCCTGGCGCTGATCAGCGCGGTGATTGCGGTGCTGCTGGCGATCCCGGTGGCTTACACCATGTCACGGCTGACCTCGCCATTTGTGCGGCGGATCTTCCTCGCGGCGGTGCTGCTGCCGTTGTTGGTCAACCTGTTGCTGCAAAGCTACGGCTGGCTGGTGATCCTCGGGCCGGGCGGGATGCTCAATCAGGCGCTGATGGGCCTGGGCCTGATCAAGCGCCCGATCATGCTGCTCTACAACCAGAATGGCGTGTTGATGGGCCTGGTGCAAACCGCGTTCCCGTTGGCCGTGCTGCCGATTGCCAGCGCCATGCGCGGCGTCGCCCGCACTTACGAAGAAGCCGCTGCCACCCTCGGCGCCAGTCGCTTGCAGGTGTTTCGCCAGGTGGTGTTGCCGATGAGCTTGCCGGGGATTATCACTGGCGCGACGTTGGTGTTCGCCTACAACGCCAGCAGTTTTGTGGTGCCGCTGCTGCTCGGTGGTCGGCGCGTGCCGATGCTGGCGGTGATGGTGCATGACCAGATCGCTCCGCTGATGAACTGGCCCGCTGCGTCTGCTGCTGGTGTGGTGCTGATCGTTACCACCCTGGCGATCATGACCTTGTCCGAATACATCACTGGCCGTCGTCGGCGCATGCTGGAGGCTTCCCAATGAGCACCCTGATCAAGAAGCGCCACTCGCTGCTGCCAGGCGATACCGGCAAGTTCGCCGGCATCCTGTCGGGCTTCATTCTGCTGCTGGCGGTGCTGCCGATTTTGACCATGATCGTCATGTCGTTCAGCGGTGCGTCGAACCTCGACTTCCCGCCCAGCAGCTATAGCCTGCAATGGTACAAGGCTGCCTGGAACACCTTCGTGTCACCAGACTCCAGCGATGTGTTGAGCCTCGGCAAAGCCATGACCACCAGTTTGATGGTGGCCTGTCTGACCATGATTTTCGCGACAATCATCGCGGTGCCGGCAGCCTACGCCCTGACCCGTTGCGAGTTCCGTGGCAAGTCCGTGGCGCTGCAATTGATGTCGCTGCCACTGGTGTTCCCGATGGTGGTGTTGGGTCTGGCTTTGCTGCTGGTGTTCGACAGCCTGCCATTCCACATCACCACCTCGCGATTGGTAATTGCCCACGTGATTCTGGCGCTGCCGTTCGTGGTGAAAAACTGCACCGCGGCAATGCTCTCCATCGGCAGCGAAGTCGAAGAGGCCGCGCAAATGCTCGGCGCTTCACCGACTCGGGCGATTGTCGATGTGGTGGTGCCGTTGATGAAATCAGGGATTCTGGCGGGCATGCTGCTGGCGTTCATCGTCTCGTTCAACGAATTCACCGTGACCTATTTCCTCTACACCATCGACGTCATGACCGTGCCGATCTGGATGTACAGCCGCACCGTGTCTTCGCTCGACCCTACCGTTTTCTCGTTTGCCGTGCTGATCGTGCTGATCGACTTCGTCCTCATTTGGGCGTTGGAGAAGCTGGTCGGTGAAGGTGGCGTTTCGTTCTGATTCTTGAGGTGCAACATGACTGGTCTGATTCTGGAAAACGTCGAGAAACATTACGGCTCGGCCTGCGCGGTAAAGGATGTGAACCTGCATTTGCCTGAGGGCAAACTGGTGTGTTTTCTCGGCCCTTCGGGCTGCGGTAAAACCACCTTGCTGCGGATGATCGCCGGGCTTGAAACCCTGACCGGTGGCGAGATTCGCCTGGACGGTGAAGACATCGGCCATACGCCGGCGCACCAGCGCAATTTCGGTATGGTGTTTCAATCGCTGGCGCTGTTTCCGCACATGACGGTGGGGGAGAACATCGCCTATCCGCTGAAACTGCGCGGGGTCAGCAAGGCTGATCAACAGGCACGGGTGGTGGAGTTGCTGGAGCTGATTCAGCTGCAGGAAATGATTGATCGCCCGGTGGCGAAACTCTCCGGCGGTCAGCGTCAACGCGTGGCGATTGCCCGGGCGATTGCCTCGCGGCCGAAAATCCTTCTGCTCGACGAACCGCTGTCGGCGCTGGACGCCAAGCTGCGTGAGTCGATGCAGGTGGAAATCCGTCAGCTGCAACAGCGTTTGAACATCACCACCATCATGGTCACCCACGACCAGCGCGAAGCCATGACCATGGCCGACATCGTGGTGGTACTGGGTGAGCATCGGGTGCAGCAGGTGGGTACGCCGATTGAAATCTATCGGCATCCGGCCAATGAATTCGTCGCGGACTTTATCGGTTCGGGGAACATTTTCCCGGCCACGGCGCTGGGCAACGGCAAAGTCAGCTTACCCGGTGGCGATGCGCTGCAAGTGCCAATTTGCAGCAGCATTGTGGTGGGGGAGAAGGTGAAAATGCTGATTCGCCCGGAAGACCTGCAACTGTCGCAGCCCCAGGCCACGGCAGGGAATCGGTTGCTCGGGAAGGTGACGTTTGTGCGGGATATCGGGGCGACGATTGAAACGACTGTTGAGTGTTCCGGGGTGTCGTTTACCGCGTTGAGCACGCCGTGTCAGGGGGTTGGGTTGAGCATTGGCAATCCGGTGTCGGTGACGTTGCCGGCGGAGGCGTGCCGCGTGTTGAGCGCCTGATCCAGATTTGATGTTGGCCTTTCTGGCCTCATCGCGGGCAAGCCCGCTCCCACATTGGATCGGTGTACACCACCCCCTGTGGAAGCGGGCTTGCCCGCGATGGGGCCATCAGCCACACAACAAATGTCAGATCAAACCGACAACCGCAACCGCGCCAAATCCCGGAGCGGCGGCGCGCCAAACAATCGGCTGTACTCCCGGCTGAACTGCGAAGGGCTTTCATACCCCACCCGATAACCCGCCGCCGAAGCCTCCAATCCTTCGGCCAGCATCAACCGCCGCGCCTCTTGCAGGCGCAACTGCTTCTGATACTGCAGCGGACTCATCGCCGTCATTGCCTTGAACCGGTGATGCAATGTCGACACGCTCAGGTTCACTTCCCGCGCCAGATCATCGATGCGCAGCGGTTGCTCATAATTGCCGTTGAGCCATTTGATCGCCTGGCTGATGCGATGGCTCTGGCTGTTGGCGATGGCAATTTCATACAGCCGATGACCCTGCTGGCTGCGCAACAGCCGATACAGAATCTCTCGACGAATCAGCGGCGCCAGCATGGCGATGTCTTTAGGTGTGTCCAGCAAACGTGCCAGACGCAGCACGGCATCGAGCATTGCCGTGTCGATCTGCTCGACATACAGGCCACGGCCAGTAGGCCGTGTGGGTACGCCGATGGGGCCGGCGTCGGCAATCAACGCGCTGATTTCCGCCGGGTCGATGTCCAGCCGCACGGCGAGGATCGGCTCCTCGGGCGAGACATTCACCACCCGCCCGCTCAAAGGCATCGAGACCGAGACCACCAGATAATTCAGCGGGTCGTAATTGAAGTATTCATCCGCCAGCCGCACTTCCTTGCGCCCCTGGGCCATGATGCACAGGGCCGGTTGCGCCAGCACCGGGGCGAAGTCGTGGTTTTGACTGTGGCGCGACATGAACAGCGAACCGACGGCGGTGGCATAAGTGCCATCCTCCATCGTGTTACGGCGGATGAGGGCGGCCAGTTCCGCGCGCTGTTTTTCCATGTCGGCATCCAGCGGGACTTGAAAATGATCGAGCGACGACATGCAGGGCATCCTCGGTGACGCGTTGGTAATGGGCTGAGCTTAAATTTGTGCAAGGGACAGCGGTAGACACATCCTGCCAAAAGCTTGCCTGATTCTGCACGAGGTAAATACGCGAGGCTGCTATGGCAGGTCAGCGCCGGGAAAACTTGCTTGAAAGTCGTGTTGCAGCGATGTGACAGTGGTTTACATGTTGTTACAGACGTTTTTTGCAGCCGCGCAGGATTGTGCAACAAGCCGGCAGGAATCGACTAACGACGACCAGGGCGCGCCGCCTAATCTTGGATCCTGTCGCAGCCCGTCCCTGGCTGCCACTGAATGACCTGGGAGGGTTGAACATGTCTACGCAAATCCCCGTCAGTCATATGGCCTTCGTCCGCGCCCGCGCCGGGCGTTCGGCAGAACTCGGTGCGCGCTTGAGCGCCCTGATCGAGCCATCGCGCAACGCGCCGGGTTGCCTGAGCTTTGCCCTGCAGCACTCGCAATGCGATCCGGAGCTGTGGCTGGTGTCCGGTTTCTGGGACAACCAACAGGCCATGACCGCTTACTTCGGCAGCCCGTCGATGCAGATTTTTGCCGAGCTGGTGCAGGAACTGGTGGTCAATAGCCTGGATTTCCATACCTTCAAGGATGTCTCGGCGGCCCAGGCCCTTGGCCAGTCCAAGGCAGCGGTACACAAACTCGCCGGTTGAGGGTTTAATGGCGCAACTCTCCATTAGCCAGGATCCGCGACATGGCACGCAAAGCCTTTGAACACTTCGAAGCCGTTTCAGCAGTAGTACCGGGCGAGGGCGGTTACCACGCCGCGATTGCCGTCAAAGCCCTCGGCGGTTCCGGTGCCCCGCGTTTTCACAAAGTGCTGGAAAGCCAGACCTTCAAGACCGCTCATGAAGCCGACGAGGCCGCGGCCAAAGAGCTGACCCGCCTCAAAGACGTTAAAGAAGACGCCGACCTGCTCTGGTAATTACTTGACCGCCCCGGGGCGGAACATCTTGAACAATGCCTCTGGCCCCAGCTGAAAGTAATCCGCCGGCCCGCCGCCGCGCAGAATCGGTTCTGCCGCGGCGGTGTCGTACACCCCATCCTTCAACAGCCACTTGGCGATGTGCACGGCGACCACTTCGCCGAGAATCAGCCAGCTCGGCACCACTTCCTTGTTTGCGCGCTGCAACTGAATGATCTGCGTGACCTTGCACTCAAAGGACACCGGGCTTTCGGCAACCCGTGGCACCTGAATGATTTTCGACGCAGCGGTGGTCAGCCCGGACAGTTCGAACTCATTGACCTCCGGCCCGACCATGGCGCAGCTCTGATTCATCTGCTCGGCCAGTGGGCGGGTCGCCAGGTTCCAGGCGAATTCGCCGGTCTGCTCGATGTTGTTCAGGCTGTCTTTGCGCCCGACGCTGGAGAACCCAATGATCGGCGGAATGTAGTTGAAGGCGTTGAAAAAGCTGTAGGGCGCCAGGTTCAGGCGACCATTGGCGTCCTGGGAGGAAATCCAGCCGATAGGGCGCGGGCCGACGATGGCGTTGAACGGGTCATGCGGTAGGCCGTGGCCGTTGGCGGGTTCGTAGAAGTGGATGTCGTCGGGCATACAGTGAATTCCTGGAGCGTTCGGGAGGTGATCATGGTGCAAGGGCCCGCGGCATATTTCCAGCCCATCCTCGATCACTGTGGGAGCGGGCTTGCCCGCGATAGCGGTTTAACAGTCAACACAGATGTTGAATGTTATGGCCTCATCGCGGGCAAGCCCGCTCCCACAGGTTTTTGTGTGCTTCCCCAGAAATGACTAAGCCCGGCGAAGGCCGGGTTGTGGTGTTGCGTTCAGGGATCAGTTGGTGCGGGCAGAGTCATCTTGAGACCGAGTCGCGGCCATCGCGAGCAGGCTCGCTCCCACATTGGATCTGCGTACACCAGACCTTTGTGGGAGCGAGCCTGCTCGCGATGAGGCCAAAACAGCCACCATCAATGAAACTGTCAGTCCGTCTCGATCCGCGAATGCTTGCGGGTGTCTTTCATGGTCACGTACACCAGCAACGACACCGCGATGCATGCCGTGACATACCAGTAGTAACCGGTTTCCATGCCGATGCTCTTGAACCACAGCGCGATGTATTCAGCGGTGCCGCCGAAGATCGACACGGTCAGTGCGTACGGCAGGCCGACGCCCAGCGCACGGATTTCGGTCGGGAACAGTTCGGCTTTGACTACCGCGTTGATCGAGGTGTAGCCGCTGACGATGATCAGCGCCGCCATGATCAGGAAGAACGCGCCCCACCAGGTCTGGACGGTGTGCAGGGTGGTCAGGATCGGTACGGTGAACAGTGTCCCGAGAATACCGAAGGCGATCAGAATCGGCCGACGACCGACTTTATCCGACAGCCCACCGATGATCGGTTGCAGGCACATGAACAGGAACAGCGTGGCTGCGGAAATCGTGGTGGAGTCGGAGATGCTCATGCCGACGGTGTTCACCAGGTATTTCTGCATGTACGTGGTGTAGGTGTAGAACGCCAGCGTGCCGCCCATGGTCAGGCCGACCACGGTCATCAGTTCCTTCGGATGGCGCATCAAGGTGCGCATCGCGCTTTCCTTGGCTTTCTCTTTCTTGGTGAACGACTCGGTTTCTTCCATGCCACGACGCAGGTAGAGCGCGACCACGGCACACAGCGCGCCGATGGCGAACGGAATGCGCCAGCCCCAGGCGTACAGCTCTTCAGTGGTCAGGGTCTGTTGCAGCACGATCAGCACTGCCAAAGCGATGAGCTGGCCGGAGATCAGGGTCACGTACTGGAAGCTGGAGTAGAAGCCGCGACGATCCTTGGTCGCCATCTCGCTGAGGTAAGTCGCCGAGGTGCCGTACTCGCCACCGACCGACAGGCCTTGCAGCAAACGGGCGAAAATCAGCAGGATCGGTGCGCCGATACCAATGGTTTCATAACCCGGGCTCAGGGCGATCAGCAGCGAGCCGAAACACATCAGGTACACCGAAGCCATCAGCGCTTTCTTGCGACCGGCCTTGTCGGCGTAGAGACCCATCAACCAGCCACCGATCGGGCGCATCAGGAAGCCCACGGCGAAGATCGCGGCGGTGTTGAGCAGTTGTGCGGTGGTGTCGCCTTTGGGGAAGAAGGCTTTGGCGAAGTACAGGGAGAAGGCGGCGTAGACGTACCAGTCGTACCACTCGACCATGTTGCCGACAGAGCCGCTGAAGATCGATTTGATCCGGCTAGCGGTGGTTCTTTCTTTAGCCGGCGCGGCAGCCGACCCAAGAGGCAGGGCGTTAGAGTTATCCATTGAAGGATCCTTCGTTTAATTGTTTTTGTGGAGCGCGTTAAAACGCAGCCTGCTGGAGCTATAGCAGGAGCTGTGCCAAGGAGAGGAGGGCCGGTTTAGAGGGGGTAGCTGGATTTATTGAGCGGAAATCCGCTTATTCAGGGGCGGGCGCGAGCGGAAAACCGCTTATAGGGTCATGGGTTTCTTTGCCTGTGCCGGCCTCATCGCGGGCAAGCCCGCTCCCACAATGATCGAGTCGAACACAGATTTTTTGCATGACACCGATCCTGTGGGAGCGGGCTTGCCCGCGATGAGGTCCATACAGACACCACAAAAATTCAGCTGTCCTGCAAAAACATCTCACGGCTCAACCCATGCCGCTGCATCTTTTCATTAAAGGTACGGCGCGGCAGTTGCAGTTCTTCTAGCACCGCTTTCACATCACCTTTATGCCGGGTCAAGGCCGCGCGCAAGCAATGCGCTTCGAAGGCTTCTTGCTGCGCCGCCAGTGACTGGCCGGGGTCGATCCCCGCCGGTTCCGGTTCGCCAAGGCCCAGCACTTGTCGCTCGGCGACGTTCGCCAGTTCGCGCACATTGCCCGGCCAGTCGTGGCTCAGCAGATGGCTCAGTTGCGGCCCGCTCAAGGGCGCAAAGGTGCGGCCCAAACGCTCGGCAGCACTCTGCGCGAAGAACTCGAACAGCAGGGGAATGTCTTCACGCCGGTCACGCAACGGCGGCAGACGCAACTCGGCGACATTCAGTCGATAGGCCAAGTCTTCACGAAAACGTCCGGCCCGGGCTTCATCCAGCAAGTCGGGTTTGGTCGCGGCAATGATCCGCAAGTCCACGTGGATGCTCTGGTTGGAACCCAATCGCTCAAGCTTCTGCTCCTGCAATACCCGTAGCAGTTTCACCTGCTGGGCCAACGGCATGCTTTCGATTTCATCGAGAAACAGCGTGCCGCCGTCGGCGTATTCGAGCTTGCCGATGCGTTTACCCTGGGCGCCCGTGAACGCGCCGCTCTCATGACCGAACAGTTCGGCCTCGAATAACTGCTCGGGAATCGCTGCACAGTTCAGCGCCACGAAGGGCTTGTCCGCGCGGGGACCAAAGTCGTGCAGGCAACGGGCAACCAACTCCTTGCCGCTGCCGGTTTCGCCCCGGATCAGCACATTGACCGGCAACGTCGCCAGGTCCAGCACCTGCCGACGCAGCGTCTGCAAGCCACGGGAAACCCCCAGCAGGGTGGCATCGAGTTTGGCGCGATTGTCCGCTTGCTCGTGCAAGGCACGGTTTTCCAGGACCAGCCGACGCTTGTCCAGAGCCCGGCGCAGGCTGCTCAGCAGGGTTTCCGGACTGAAAGGTTTTTCGAGGAAATCGTAGGCGCCATCGCGCATCGCTTCGACGGCCATCGGCACATCGCCGTGACCGGTCAGCAAGATCACCGGCAAGTCGGCATCGCGACGCTGGACTTCGGCCAGCAGCTCCAGCCCCGTCATGCCAGGCATGCGCACGTCGCTGAGAATCACCCCGGGGAAATGTTTCGGCAGTTGCGCCAGACACTCGTCGGCGCGACTGAACAGTTGCACTTCGAAACCCGAGAGGCTCAGCCACTGTTCGACGGCGCTGCGGATGCTGCTTTCGTCATCGACCACCATCACCGAATTGAGCATCAAGCAGGCACCTCCAGATCAATGGGCAACGTCAGGGTGAACACCGCGCCGTTTTCACCATTATCGGCACTCAGGCGGCCGCCTGCTTCGTGAGCGATGGCGAACGAGACGGCCAGCCCGAGGCCCAGGCCATCGCCCACCGGTTTGGTGGTGAAGAACGGATCGAACACTTTCCCCAGGTTCTCTTCGGCAATGCCGCCACCGTTGTCGGAAACGCTCAAGCGCCACAATTGTTCATCGGCTTCGAGGCGGATTTCCAGACGCTTGCAGGCTTTGTCGTGCATCGCATCCAGGGCATTGCGCAGCAGGTTGATCAGCACCTGTTCCAGACGAATCGCATCGCCACGCACCCAAGCCGGGCGAGTCAGATGTAGCACGGTGCTGATGTGCTCGTCACGCAGGCGCGCATCCAGCAACTGCAAGGATTGATCGACCACCGCCGCCAGGTCCAGCCGTTCGCGCAAACCGCTGGGGCTTTTGCGGGCGAAGGTTTTCAGGTGGCCGGTGAGGGCGGCCATGCGCGTGAGCATGTCGTCCACCGGTTTGAGCGCCTTGTAGGCATCGTCGACCCGACCGTGATCGAGTAGCAGCCTCAGAGTAGCAAGCTGCATGCGCTGGGCGGTCAGTGGTTGATTGATTTCATGGGCCAGCGCCGCAGACATCTGGCCGAGGGCTGCGAGTTTGGCTGATTGCACCAGCCCGTCCTGAGCGGTGCGCAAATCCCGGGTGCGTTCTTCCACCAGTCGCTCGAGTTCTTCACGGCTGCGCTGACGCATTTTGGCCAGGCGCCAACGTTGGTTAAGGAATAGCAACAGAAACACCAGCGTCAGCCAGGCCCCGGCCGCGGCGAGCCCGGCGTTGCGGCGATCTTCGAACGCGACTTGCGGGCGACGCAATAGATGCAGCGTCCAGCCTTCGGCGGCCAGCGGCAGCGATTCCCAGAGGTAATCCGCCGTCCCGTCGGGACCAACGACCCGGGTCAGCGCACTGTTGTCGTCGAAGTGTCGCAGCGATTGATAGTCAAGCGGGGTCAGCGGTTGTTTATCGTATTGGCGGGTGGCTTTGAGCTCGGCGCGGTCGCTGTCGCTCAGCGGTTTCAATTGGCGATAGCGCCAACCGGGCTGATTGGCGATGAAGATGATCCCGCGCGCATCGCTGACCAGCAACGTGTCGCTGCCCTGACGCCATTCGCGCTCAAGTTCCGGGAACTCGAGTTTCACCACCATGGCCCCGAGGAACTCACCACCGTCGCTGGTCACCGCGCTGGACAGAAAGTAGCCGGGAATGCCGCTGGTCACACCCACCGCGTAAAAGCGCCCGGTGCCTTGGGTTCGGGTCTGGCTGAAGTAGGGGCGAAAACCATAGTTGTGGCCGACGTAGCTGCTGGGCAAACGCCAGTTGCTGGCGGCCACGGCCAGACCGGTGCGGTCGAGCAGTTCGAGGGTCGAGGACCGCGCGGCACCGTTGATTTTCTCCAGTTTGCGATTCAACGCAAGCTGCTCTTCGGGGCTCACTTCACCGTTTAGCGCGGCGCGCAATTCCGGGTCCAGCGCCAATACGGCGGGCAGGGCGCGGTAGCGGTCGATCAGGGTGTGCAGGGAGTTGGCGTACAGCGCCAATTGCTGATTGGCCCGCGCGGCATCTTCCACCAACGCTTGGCGTTCGGTGTGACGGATGGCCAGGGTGGCGGCCAAGGCTGCACCCGCGATGATCAGCAGGGTATAGAACGACAGACGCAAGGTACGAGAAGTCGGCAGCATACTGTGGGAAACAGGTTGAAGGACGGGCGGGCACCATACCATGGGCCCGCGTTTCCTTCGTCCCGACATCACGTGTTCAGACGGAAGTAAATTTACTCGATCGAGAGCGCAACATGGTCTGGGTATACGCCAATTCGTTAGTGACCTCTGCTTAGATCGAAGGATTAAATCGATATCCAAAAAAAGGCCGGGTCGTCTGGGGAGACGGCCCGGCCTTTTTGGCAGTGAGGGAGGTGCTTACTGCACTTCCACCGCCAGGCTTTCACTGATCTTTTTCTGCCAGATCGCAGGACCGGTGATGTGTACAGACTCGCCTTTGCTGTCGACCGCAACGGTCACAGGCATGTCTTTTACGTCGAACTCGTAGATCGCTTCCATGCCCAGTTCGGCGAAAGCTACCACGCGGGATTTCTTGATGGCTTGCGCCACCAGATAAGCCGCGCCGCCGACAGCCATCAGGTAAACGGCTTTGTGGTCCTTGATCGCTTCGATTGCGGTAGGGCCGCGCTCGGATTTGCCGATCATGCCCAACAGGCCGGTTTGCTCGAGGATCTGACGGGTGAACTTGTCCATCCGCGTGGCGGTGGTAGGGCCGGCAGGGCCGACCACTTCGTCACCGACCGGATCGACCGGGCCGACGTAGTAGATGAAGCGACCTTTCAGGTCCACCGGCAGGGTTTCACCCTTGTTCAGCATCTCGACCATGCGCTTGTGCGCAGCGTCGCGACCGGTGAGCATTTTGCCGTTGAGCAGGACGGTTTCGCCCGGCTTCCAGCTCTGCACTTCTTCCGGGGTCAGGGTGTCAAGGTTGACGCGACGAGCCGACGGGCCGGCTTCCCAGACGATTTCCGGGTAGGCGTCCAGCGGTGGCGCTTCCAGCGAGGCCGGGCCGGAACCGTCGAGCACGAAGTGCGCGTGACGGGTGGCGGCGCAGTTGGGGATCATGCACACCGGCAACGAAGCGGCGTGGGTCGGGTAATCCATGATCTTCACGTCGAGCACGGTGGTCAGACCGCCCAGGCCCTGGGCGCCGATGCCCAGTTGGTTGACCTTCTCGAACAGTTCCAGACGCATCTCTTCGATACGGTTGGACGGGCCGCGCTTCTTCAGCTCGTGAATGTCGATGGATTCCATCAACACTTCCTTGGCCATGACGGCGGCTTTCTCGGCGGTACCGCCGATGCCGATGCCGAGCATGCCCGGTGGGCACCAGCCGGCGCCCATGGTCGGAACGGTCTTCAGTACCCAGTCGACGATCGAGTCGGACGGGTTGAGCATGGCCATTTTCGACTTGTTCTCGGAACCGCCGCCCTTGGCCGCCACGTCCACTTCCACGGTGTTACCCGGAACGATGGAGTAGTGGATAACGGCCGGGGTGTTGTCCTTGGTGTTTTTACGAGCGCCCGCCGGGTCGGCGAGGATCGAGGCCCGCAGGACGTTTTCCGGCAGGTTGTAAGCCCGGCGCACGCCTTCGTTGATCATGTCGTCCAGGCCCATGGTGGCGCCATCCCAACGAACGTCCATGCCCACGCGCACGAACACGGTAACGATACCGGTGTCCTGGCAGATCGGGCGGTGGCCAGTGGCGCACATGCGCGAGTTGATCAGGATCTGCGCCATGGAATCGCGGGCTGCCGGCGATTCTTCACGCAGGTAGGCCTCGTGCATCGCCTGGATGAAATCCACGGGGTGGTAGTAGGAAATGAATTGCAGGGCGTCGGCAACGCTCTGAATCAGGTCGTCTTGCTTGATCACGGTCATGAGTCGCGCTCCTCTAAAAGACGGGAACATTCAATAAGGTGCTTGCAGCTTGGGTGCATCGGTCGGTTGCAAGCACCTTTCAAGGCACGCCGGGCATGCTGGCGCGACGCTAAAAAGGCGCGGCAGTATACCGCGCCTCGATGGCGGGCACATCCGTTGACAATCAAACGTTGGTCGCATAGGTCGGAAGGTTCTGATCGCCAGTTATCGCACGACGCGCACCCGTAGGAGCTGCCGAAGGCTGCGATCTTTTGACTTTGCTCTTTTTGAAGTGCCGAAGAGCAAGATCAAAAGATCGCAGCCTTCGGCAGCTCCTACAGGGGGAATCGGGTCATGGCTTTGACGCCAGTTTTTTGCCCCGAAAATTGAATGGTCATTTATCAGACACGCCACTAAAGTGGCATCCGGCCTGTAGAGTAGGACACTCCGACAGCCCCCTTTCCCACGGTGAATCAACGATTGACCCATAACGCCATCCAGCGGCTTTTGCTCAAACGCTTTGCCCTCGCAGCTGGCACCTACGCCCTGGCTTTGCTGCTGCTGTGGCTGGCGTTTTTCACCGGTCACTACCAAGAATCCGTCACCGGCATGGCGATCGGGAGCGCGTTGGTGGTATTCAGCCAGGCGGTGTTGTTCGTGGTGTTTTCCAGCGGCCGCAACCTGCGCTTTTCCGACCCGAGCCTGACCGAAGTGCAAATACTGCTGGGGCTGGGTTGGCAAACCTGGCTGATCGCTCATCTGGATGAGGCGCGTGGCGCGTTTCTGGTGTTTTACCTGCTGATTCTGTTGTTTGGGTTGTTTCATCTTTCGCGCACGGCTTTCGCCCGTTGCGCGTTTCTGGTGTTTTTCAGTTTCAGTGCCATCACCTTGTGGGAGGGCTACCACTTCCAGCTACCCAACCCGACGCTGGCGCTGTTGCAGGTGTGCGTGCTGTTTGTGGTGCTCGTGTGGCTGGTGCTTTACGCCCGTTACGTCCAGATGTCGCGCCAGCGTATGCGTCAGCGGCGGTTCGCCTTGCAGGCGCATCAGGACACCCTGCGCGGAATGATGCGCCAGCTCGAAGGCCTGGTGGCAACCGACGAACTCACCGGGCTGTTTAACCGCCGGCATTTCCTGCGCCTGGCCTCCCGCGAGTTGAACGCCATGGAAGCCGACGTGGTGCATGGTCTGGCGTTGATCGACCTCGACCACTTCAAACGCATCAACGATGTTCACGGCCATGCCGCCGGCGATCAGGTGCTGCAAGCGTTTGCCGGAGTGGCCACCGCCTGTCTGCGCGATGGCGATATTCTGGCCCGCTATGGCGGCGAAGAGTTCGTGGTGCTGTTGCCCGATTGTGATCCCGAACGTCTGACCGCTTGCTGCGAACGGTTGCGCGTTGCCTTTATGGATGTGGAGATGATCGGCCTCAATGTTCGCCACCTCAGCCTGTCGGCGGGCATGACGTTATTGACGCTTGGCGACGATCTGGATGACGCCTTGCACCGCGCCGATCAGGCGCTGTATCGCGCCAAGCGTGACGGCCGTAACCGTTGCGCGGCGGCCTGGGAGAATGTCGATGCCTGAGTTACGGGTCGGCGAACGCCAATGGACGGTAGCGGCGGGGAGCAACCTGCTCGATGCCTTGAATCAGAACGGCGTGTCGGTGCCCTATAGCTGTCGCGCCGGCAGCTGTCATGCGTGCCTGGTTAAATGTGTCGAGGGCTTGCCCAGCGACAGCCGTCCCGATGCCTTGAGCAATGAGCAGCGTCAGCAGGGTTGGCGGCTGGCCTGTCAGTGCCAGGTGGTCGACGATCTGCAAGTCGAAACCTTTGATCCGCTGCGTGATGGGCTTGCCGCCCAGGTGACCGCCAGCGATTGGCTGAGCCCCAGCGTTTTGCGTTTACGCCTGACCAGCGAGCGACCGTTGCGCTATCAGGCGGGGCAGCATCTGGTTTTGTGGGCGGGTCAGGTGGCGCGGCCGTACTCCCTGGCCAGTCTGCCGGAAGAAGATCGCTTTCTGGAGTTCCACCTCGATTGCCGTCAGCCGGGGGAATTCAGTGATGCGGCACGCCAGTTGAAAATTGGCGATCCGATCCGCCTCGGCGAGTTGCGCGGCGGAGCGTTGCATTACGACCCGGACTGGCACACCCGACCTCTGTGGTTGTTGGCGGCAGGCACCGGTCTGGGGCCGTTGTTCGGTATTTTGCGCGAAGCATTGCGTCAGGATCACCAGGGCGCCATCCGTGTCATTCATCTGGCCCATGATGCGGGTGAGCATTATCTGGCCAAGCCCCTGCAAGCCATGGCCGACGGCCGTGAAAACCTGACGGTGGAGCTGTGGACGGCGGCCGAGTTGCCCGCGGCTTTGGCACAACTGCGCCTTGTTTCGCGGCAAACCCTGGCCTTAGTCTGCGGGGCCCCCGACAGCGTTGATGCCTTTGCCCGGCGTTTGTACCTGGCCGGTTTGCCGCGTAATCAACTGCTGGCGGATGTCTTTCTACCCCGTGGTTGAGCGCTGATTTTTGTGGCAAGCGAGCTTGCCACAATTGATCCTCTCAGATCAGGACACGCCATGCCCGATACCATCCGATTTGAACGCGAGCGCGGCCTGCTGACCCTGCGCATCAATCGCCCCGAAAAGAAAAACGCCCTGACTCGCGCCATGTACAGCCACTTGGCCGAGGCCCTGAAGCAAGCCGATACCGACCCCGAAATCAATGCGGTGCTGATCACCGGTGGCGCTGAGTGTTTCACCGCCGGCAACGACATCCTTGATTTCCTTCAGCAACCCCCGAGCAACCTCGAAAGCCCCGTGTTCCACTTCATGCTCAATTTGCTGGAGTGCCGTAAACCGGTGATCGCCGCCGTGGCCGGTGCAGCGGTGGGGATCGGCACGACGATGCTGCTGCATTGCGACCTGGTTTACGTCAGCACCGACGCCCGGTTGCGTATGCCGTTCGTCAACCTCGGGTTGTGCCCGGAGTTCGGTTCCAGCCTGATCCTGCCGCGTTTGCTCGGCCATGCCAAAGCCGCGCAGTTGTTGCTGCTCGGCGAGGGTTTCAGTGGTGAACAGGCGGCGGCGTGGGGGATAGCGACTGAAGCCTTGGGCAGTGGCGAAGCGGTGTTGGCCAAGGCGCGGGAGATGGCGTTGCGATTCGAGTCGTTGCCAGCGGAGGCGGTGCGCATCAGCAAGCAATTGATGAAAGCGCCGGATCGGGAACAGTTGCGCAAGGTGATCGAAGAAGAGGGGGCGTTGTTCACCCAGCGGCTGCGTTCGCCGGAAGCGATGGCGGCGTTGACCGGATTCATCAAACGGCATTGAGTTTTTCGCTGACTGTACTGGCCTCATCGCGGGCAAGCCCGCTCCCACAAGGATTGCAGGTGTCCACAAATCGAATATCAACCCAAATCCTGTGGGAGCGGGCTTGCCCGCGATGAGGTCGGCCCAGACAACAATTTTCCAGGATCAGAATGCAAAAAGCCCCGCCATTCACATGGCGGGGCTTTTGTTTTTCAGCGAGCGATCACTCAGACCATCGGGTCGCCAACGTGCAGGATTTTCATCCCGTTGGTGCCGCCGGTGGTGTGGTAGCTGTCGCCCTTGGTCAGGATGACCCAGTCGCCTTTCTCCACAACGCCGCGTTTGAGCAACTCGTCGATCGCGGCCTGGCTGACTTGCTCAGGCGGCAGCGATGCCGGGTCGAACGGTACGGTGTAGACGCCACGGAACATGGACGCGCGGGCCTGGGTTTCGCGGTGCGGGGAAAACGCGTAGATCGGCACCGAGGAACGGATACGCGACATGATCAACGGCGTGTAGCCACTTTCGGTCAAAGCGATGATCGCTTTCACGCCCGGGAAGTGGTTGGCGGTGTACATGGCCGCCAGCGCGATGCTCTGGTCGCAGCTTTCGAAGACCTTGCCGATGCGGTGGCTGGAGGTCTTGCTGGTCGGGTGCTTTTCAGCGCCGATGCAGATGCGCGCCATGGCCTGTACGGCTTCCAGCGGGTACAAACCGGCAGCACTTTCGGCCGAAAGCATCACGGCGTCGGTGTAGTCGAGTACGGCGTTGGCTACGTCGGACACTTCGGCGCGGGTTGGCATCGGGTTCTGGATCATCGACTCCATCATCTGGGTCGCGACGATCACCGCTTTGTTGTGGCGGCGTGCGTGCAGAATGATTTTCTTCTGAATGCCCACCAGCTCGGCGTCGCCGATTTCCACACCCAAGTCACCACGGGCAACCATCACCGCGTCGGAGGCTTTGATCAGGCCGTCGAGGGTTTCGTCGTCGGCCACGGCTTCAGCGCGTTCGATCTTCGCCACCAGCCAGGCAGTACCGCCGGCTTCGTCGCGCAGTTGACGGGCGTATTCCATGTCGGCGGCGTCACGCGGGAAGGACACCGCGAGGTAGTCGACTTCCATTTCCGCAGCGAGCTTGATGTCGGCCTTGTCTTTCTCGGTCAGGGCCGGTGCGGTCAGGCCGCCACCGCGACGGTTGATGCCTTTGTGGTCCGACAGCGGGCCGCCGATGGTCACGGTGCAATGCAACTCGGTGGCGGTGGCGGTATCGACGCGCATTACCACGCGGCCATCGTCGAGCAGCAGCTCGTCGCCCACGCCGCAGTCTTTCACCAGGTCCGGGTAGTCGATGCCGACCACTTGCTGGTTGCCTTCGGTCAACGGATGGCTGGTAGAGAAGGTGAATTGATCACCGATCTTCAGCTCGATCTTCTTGTTGGCGAATTTGGCGATACGAATTTTCGGGCCTTGCAGGTCACCCAGCAGGGCGACGAAGCGGCCGTGCTTGGCAGCGAGGTCACGCACCAGCTTCGCGCGAGCCTTGTGCTCGTCGGGGGTGCCGTGGGAGAAGTTCAGACGGGCGACGTCCAGGCCAGCCAGAATCAACTGTTCGAGAACTTCCGGCGAGTTACTGGCCGGGCCAAGGGTAGCGACGATTTTGGTACGACGGACGGACATGCAAAGACTCCTGAGTTCAAGCGCTAGCAGAGGCTACTATGGTCTTTGGGTGTAGTCATTGTTCGTTTGCACTACTTATTGGTTTCTTTATTGAACCCCGACAACTTTGCAGCAACATCCTGAAGATTTCAGACAACGGGTCGATACAGAGCGCAAGACAGGAGATCCCCCCATGCGATTCGTGCTCATTGCCGTCCTTGCCCTCAGTGTTGTGGGCTGCACCCGTTGGTCGATGAACCATCATTTGAATAATGCCTACAGCGCCTATGAGCGCGGCAACTGCGAGCAAGTGATGCTCGAGCTGTCCAAGGTCGAGCGCGCCAGCCGTGCGCGGCCTTATGTGTGGCCGGAAGTGTCGATGATGCGCGGCCAGTGCCTGGAACGGCAGAAAATGTTTGTCGACGCGGTCCAGACTTACCAGTTCATCATCGCCTCGTACCCGCAGAGCGAATACGCCTACCGCGCCCGTGCCCGCCTGGAAACCTTGCAGAGCCTGGGGCATTACCCGACCCGCAGCGCGGCGGTCGTGAGCCCGACCCGGTTCTGATTGAAGCGGCTGGCTGACCGGCGGCGGTGAGCTATAGTCGAATAAATCGGTTTAGAGCCTTGTTTCTAATTCGAGGTAACACCTGTGATCGGCAGCAGTAAGCGGTAGCGGAAGGATGGACTGTCGCACCGGGAATCGGGGAGAGCGCGGCTTATGCCTATAAAGCAATAGAGCAGGCCCGTTCCGAAGCATTAGTGCGGCCCTGCTTAAGGGCCTTGCGTAGCGAAATCAGCATGTTCACTGACCGCCGGATCGAGCGGCATCAACTGCCGTATTTTCTCAAAGTGTTCAACAGCGTCACCGACAAGCCCATTGGCTTTCTGGGCAATCTGTCCGAGGACGGGCTGATGTTGATCAGCCAGTTGCCAATGATGGTGGGCGCCGATTTTAATCTGCGCCTGAAAATCCCCATGGATGGCCATTGTCAGCAGGTGATCGACCTCAACGCCTGCTGTCTGTGGTGCCACGAGGACGAAACCCCTCACCACTATGACGCCGGCTTCAGCCTGCAACAGGCACCGCCGGAATATGGGCAATTGGTCGAGGCACTGAAGCAGTACTTCAGTTTTCAGCCTTTGCCTGCTTCGGCCTGAAGGCTGCGGCGCTTTCACTATTGCCATCGCGGGCAAGCCTGCTCCCACATTTTCGATGGTGTTCACCTATTGTGTGTTCACCGAAGATCCCTGTGGGAGCGGGCTTGCCCGCGATGGCGTCAGGCCAGACGGCCAATACTTAAAGGTTAGGCCGGCTTAATCGCCCGCTCGTTATCCAGCGACCGCTCCACCAGCATCAACCCCAACTCACTCATCTGATAAATCGCCATAGCCAGATGCCGCTGCTTGTCGTCCAGGCTTTCCGCCAGGTCGAGCAGCAAAATGCTGACCGAGGAAAAGGTTTCATAGGTCTGGATGGCGAGGGCTTCGGGATTGGCATTGGCTACGACGGTGAACATCTTCATGGATCGTTCCTCGGTGGTGCGTTCGTCGGCAAAGCACGGTTTAGTGTTTTCCCGTTTGAGATAGTGATCTAGGGCCCTGTCGGCAGCTTCGTGGAGTTTTCTCGAGTCGAGGGTGCTGTAGGGCGAACGGGCGGTGGTTTTGAGTAGATTGGGTCGGGGCGTTATCACGGTTAACTCCTTGTTGGGGCTGCCACCGATTCGGAAATAACGAAAGGGCGGCGGCGACAGGAGAACCTTATGTCGGGACGGACACCACCCACAATCAGACTGGGTCGCTGATATTTGTAGGCAGAGGCGCTTCATTCTGTAGTCATTAGCGCGGTTATTTGAGACGCCTGATGGGAGAGTACAAAAAGCAAATTGCCGGCCATGAACGTCAGTTTTTACACGGCAGAGCTTATTGCCCCTCGTTACTACACGATCAGGAACATCGGGTAACACCTAGGAGAAACTACAAATATTGAAGGTTAGCTAGCCATTAGAATCAGGCCTTTTTGGAATCTGTGATTCTTGAAAATCGGTGGAGATAGAAATAAGTGCCAAAGATATAAAGTCCTGGTTTACATCTAGCGTTTGTAAGGCACATCGGACGTTATCCGCTATTTCGGCAGCTCCTTGCTGCGCCACCCAATTCGATAGTTCCTCTACAGCGGCTCGCAATGCCAGTTGGTTGTCATTGATCTGCGTGATCACTGACGCGAATAGTTTTGCCTCGTCCATGATTGATTCCTTGTGATAGAGCTATCAGATTCTTGGGTGGGGTTGCTTCTCGTAATTACTCTGGGATGAGAGCTAGTCGTACGTGCTCGCACATCATATTCATATGGAATCGTGCGATTGGCCATTACATCGTTCCAGCTTTTTTCCATCCCAAATACCGCGTCACCATCTCGGTCCCCAGTTCTGAGGGCCGAGCATCCAGCACCGGAACTCCATGAGCACTCAACCGCTCATGGAGCTCTGCCCGTACATTCATATAATCCACTGTTCCGCAATAGGCCAGCGCCTCGGGCAATGTTTGTACCGGCGCGTGCCGCAGACTGTCGAGCACCTCTTCTCGTAGGCTGCCCACCAATACCCGATGCTGACGGCTCAGCCGTTGGACGGCGGCAAGCAGTTGTTCGTCATCTTCATCCCTCAGGTTGGTCACCAGCACCACCAGTGCCCGGCGTTTTTGTCTAGCCAATAACTGGTTGGCGGCGGCCAGATAGTCGGCGGGGCATTGTGTGCTGTCGAGATCGTAAACACTGCTGAGCAACACGTTGAGTTGACCAGTGCCTTTGACCGGGGCGAGGTAGCGCGGCTGATGGCTGGCGAAGGTGCTCAGGCCCACCGCATCACCCTGACGCAGTGCCACGTAGCTCAGCAGCAAACAGGCATTGAGTGCATGGTCGAAGTGCGACAACTCATCATCCTGGCTACGCATGCGCCGCCCGCAATCAAGCATGAAGATGATCTGTTGATCGCGTTCATCCTCATACTCACGGGCAATCGGTGTGCGTTGGCGTGCCGTGGCTTTCCAGTCGATTTGACGCTGGCTGTCGCCTTCTCTGAATTCGCGCAGTTGATGAAACTCCAGACCCAGACCGCGTCTCTGGCGTTGACGTACACCGAGCTGGCTGAGCCAGTTATCCACAGCCAGTAGTTGGCCGCCGTAGAGGCGGGCGAAGTCGGGGTAGACGCGGGTGTTGTCGACTACGTTCAGTAGACGTTTGCCTGACCATAGGCCCATTGGGCTTGGCAGGCTGATTTCGCAGTGTTCGAAGGTGAAGTGGCCGCGCTTGAGTGGGCGCAGGCGATAGCCGATCTGGCTCTGTTGGCCGGGTTGCAGTTCGACCGACAGGGGAAGGAGTTCGAAGTCCAGGCCGTGCGGCACATGGTCGTAGATGTGTACGTTCAGCTGTTGAGCAAAATCGTGCTCGACCTCCAGTCGCACTTCGCCCCATCGACCGAGCGCCAGGCTGCCGGGCATTTGCCGTTGCACGCGGGGCGGGGGCAGGCGTTTGAGGCGGATGGCGTCGATGATCGCCAATGCCAGCAGTGCTAACAGTAATCCCCAGTTGATCGCCAAAAGGCTCGATGGAACTGCGATGTCCAGTGCCCGCAATGCGCCGAGCACGATGCCGATGGCCAGCAGTACTGCGAGCCAGATCAGCAGCAGGCGCGTGGGTTTCATTGCGTCGCGATTCCTTGGTCAGGGCTACATACAACCATCTGGCACAGCACCTTTGTGGCGAGCGGGCTTGCCCGCGTTGGAGTGCGAAGCACTCCCAAAAACTTCCAAGCCTTTTTACGACTGCTTCGCAGCCGAACGGGGGCAAGCCCCCTCGCCACAGGAGCATCGTTTGCCGAAGTAGCGGGTTTCACAAACGCGGCGCCGGGACTTGATCGAGCAGTTGCTTGAGTACCTGATCGACTTCCAGGCCTTCGATGTCCAGCTCCGGGGCAATTCGCACGCGGTGACGCAGAACGGCCAGCGCGCAGCCTTTGATGTCATCTGGAATCACAAATTCGCCGCCGCGCAACAAGGCCCGGGCGCGGGCGCAACGTACCAGGGCGATTGATGCGCGTGGCCCGGCACCCAGGGTCAACCCCGGCCAGGTTCGGGTGGTGCGGGCCAGGCGCACCGCGTAATCGAGTACCTGATCGTCCATGGGCAGATCACTGGCAATGCGCTGCAAGGCCAGCACGTCCTTGGCTTGCAACACGGTGCGCAGCGGTTGCACATCAAGCATGTCGGCTCGGGTCGAGCGGCTGACCTGACGCACCATGTTCAATTCCTGCTCGGCTTCGGGGTAGTCCATGCGCACCTTGAGCATGAAGCGGTCGAGTTCGGCTTCCGGTAACGGGTAAGTGCCTTCCTGTTCGATGGGGTTTTGCGTGGCGAGCACCATGAACGGTTGCGCGATGGGCAGGGCGCGGCCTTCGAGGGTGACTTGGCGTTCCTGCATGGCTTCGAGCAGCGCCGCCTGAGTTTTCGCCGGGGCGCGGTTGATCTCGTCGGCCAGCAGCAGGTTGGTGAATAGCGGGCCTTTGCGCAGTTTGAATTGCTCGGTTTGCAAGTCGTATACCGCGTGCCCGGTGACATCGCTGGGCATCAGGTCTGGGGTGAACTGGATGCGTGCGAATTCGCCGCCGAAGCAGCGGGCGAGGGCGCGCACCAACAACGTCTTGCCCAACCCCGGCACGCCTTCGAGCAGTACATGGCCGCCGGCGATCAGGGCGGTAAGCACATCGTCGATCACGATGTTCTGGCCGATCACGGCTTTTTGCAGTTCCGTCCTTATCGCTTGGGCCAACTGGCTGGCGCGCTGGCGTTGCTGGACGGCGTGGGTCTGTGTGCCGGGCTCGATCTGTTCACTCATGCTTTCCGGAGCCTTGCTAACTGTTATATGTGTTTTATCTTCCATAAATCAGATACTTACCTAATCTAACTATTTTTATGTTTTTTACGCGTGGAATGAGTGACTGCCAATCGGTCTCATTGCAATCCTATCGCAACTCCTCATTTGAGCGTTCGTCAGAGGTGGAGGTTAGCCTATAGCTTGGACACATCCGAGGAACTGGTTTCACGTACAGTGCGGGCTTTCACATCAGTCGTCGAAGCGGATGCTTACGTAAAGCAATGGGTGAATAGTCGACAGCCATGTGATGCACGATTGTGTAGACTCGGTGCACCATTCAGGCTGATCCTCGAAGCAAGCTTGGAGTTGATTCCTGTTTGCGTTGCTCGTTTTTATTACGGCAGTTTAAATGTAACTACTGACTCTTCCGACTCAGGCAATCCCAGAAAATACCTCCACTGCTCTAGAACTATTCGCCACTCCTCTAGGGTAAATTTGCCCTCGGGCTGTCCATTCCAATCGTCGTTGACGCGGATGTCGACTTGCACACCTGAAGCGTCCATTGTCAGTGCAACATCGTTCCCGCCAGTTTCGACAGACTGTTCCGAACCGTTTTCGATAGATGCAATATAACCAAGTAATCGATCGCAATCTTGTGGAATCTGGGCAATAGCGTCTAGCACAGAGCATATATAGAGCTCATAGCGCGGGGCATTTTCTCCCGAAGAAACCGTCGCACCCCGGCAAAACAAATGCCCTAAAACAGCGTCATACCCCGCGTAAATATGGCAAAATTTCAGTTCCATTTCTCTCTCCTGCTTTAAGGTTTGTAGAGTGGGTAAACGGTTGCTCTTGGGGACGTGTACCCGGTTACTTTAACACCGGAAGGCGTCCAGGAAGTCCAGCGGCTCCCATTTACTACTTTCCTAGGACTATTCCAAGCGCCATCAATTTCATCTATCAATTGTGCTTTAGTCCAAGAGGCAGGGAACATCGTATTTATCGAATTGTTAGTCGTTTTGGTCAGCCACTGACCTGGGTTTTTTGGGTCCGGCACCTGAACAGTGGCCCGATAGACACCAGATGCGTCAGGAGCCGACTGTGATCCGGGAACAATTCTTACATCGCCATTCAATAATGTATGCGCCCCCGTTGGATTGCCATCCCTATCATAATCCGCACCGATTATATGCAGGATGTCAACCGGGTTGCTGAACATAATACCTGGCGATAGATTCGGATCCACCGCGGGGGATGTAGTACTCCAACCACCAGAATTGTCAATCTGGCTTCCATCAGTACTCGTCGGCAGAGATGGCTGCACCTCCTGCCCACCAACACTCACGGGATGACCGACGTTATTATCCACGGCGAGTGTTATCAACACCTGATATTTTTTATCAAGCAAATGTATTGGAAATGCAGTACCGGTAACGCTCTCCCACAGCTCGATCGACAGCTTCAACTGATGAAGCTGTCACCGGCTACTTTCGACCCAAGCCGACGGTGGCGACGGGCTGAGATCAGCCATTAGCTGCCATTTGTTACGAGCATTTATTGGTCAATAGCGGGTGTTCAGCCACGAGGCGGTTACCGGCTAACAAGCAACCAAGTGGGCGATTAGCACATTGACTCGATCCCAGATTGCCGGAGTTTGACAGAGCCTAGAGCTCTCGACTGGCCCTTTATAGGCAACGTCAACGTATCGTTACCCTCGATCAGAATGCGCCGTCATCGACAGGCTCGTGGCGCTTATAAAAAAGCGATCTATGCTTCTTATGCTAATACTAATGGCGTATCGCACATTCTGTGCACAGAGGATATGATCGTGATAACGGAATTAAATATTGAAGGCGTAACCAGTTATAAGCTCAAGTCTTCAGTAACACCAACAAATAAGACTTGCCTCGTGTACGGATTAAACGGGGCAGGAAAAAGCACTGTATCAGAATATCTATATGCGCCTAATAATGCTGCCTTTCATAAATGTAGCTTCAAGACCAGCCAGCCTTGTGATATTTTAGTTTACAATCAAAGCTTTCTTAATGACTATTTTTTTGAGGAAGATAACCTTAAGGGGATTTTTACTCTCTCGAAAGAAAACAAACAGGCACTACAGCAAATCGAAGCGGAAACTATAGAGCTTGAAAAAGCACAGAGCTTACAGCAAAAAAACTCCGAGTTAACTGGAGATATTACAACTCGTCTGGAACAAGAAAAGTCCAAGGCTAGCAGCAAGACGTGGGAAATTAAAACAAAATACTCAGGCGGCGATCGTGTATTGGAGTTTTGCCTTGATAATTTAAAGCGAACAGAGCTTCTTTTTCAGCACGTCACTGGTCTTGTTCGCACTGAGGAGGCCCCGGATTACACAATTGAAGATTTGAGAGCTGAAGCCTCTTCGATCGAGGGCGAAGGCGCCGTTCAACTGACAGCCATTCCTGACTTGGCAGCAGATTGGCTCAACGTCGAGATAGATCCTATATGGTCCAAAGTCATAGTAGGCAGCCAAGACGGATCGGTCGCGGAGTTTATCAACAGGCTTGGGAGTTCGGACTGGGTTAAGCAAGGGCTCCGATATATTGATATCAACGCCAGCCAGCCTCAGGCTTGCCCGTTCTGCCAAGAAAATACAATCACGCAAAACATCGTAAAATCGATACGCGATGTTTTTGATGAAGCCTATGATCGAGACATAGAAGCCCTTGAAAATACTAGGGCTCGATATGAGTCCTTTACTTCGCGAATTAACATACAAGACATATCGAATCTTCCATTAGCAAGCAAGGAACTCGTAAATGCTTGGGAACTTGCCTGTGAGACCCTTAAGTCCTCAATTCGTGAAAATGCACTGATTACTAGCAACAAGCTTAAAAGCCCGAGCACCCCAGTAACTCTTTCGTCCAGTGGCCCCGCCGTAAAATCGATTAATGACGTAATTGCCACTCTGAATGAATTGATCAGAGAACATAATGACAAACTTTCCAACAAGAAAAAAACAAAAGACGATATAAAATCTCGCTTCTGGAACTTAATGCGCTGGGATTACGATCAAACAATATCAGCCTACACTCAGTCAGTATCAGAGCTTCAGGAAGAAGCTGGCAAGGCGAATAAAAACGGCAAAGATATTCAGCAGATTATCGAAAATTCTCATGGCCAGATCGCTAACCTTAGAAAGCAAACTGTGAATATCGAGGAATCAATTCAAAACATAAATAACGGCTTACTCGAAATCGGAATCGATGGCTTCTCAGTAGTTAAGCATAATGACACCCTTTACAGGATTGCTAGGACCACAGATCAAGCCAACGCATTTCACTCACTCAGTGAAGGTGAAAAAACAGTCATAAGCTTTCTATATTTTATCGAATTATGTAAGGGGCAAAAAACCCCGTCAGCCGTTCCTCTAACAAAAGTAGTCGTAATTGATGACCCTATCTCAAGCCTCTCACATCTATATGTATTCAATATTGGGCAACTAATAAAGAAATACTTCATTAATGACGCACTTTATAAACAAGTATTCGTGCTTACGCATAGCTTGTATTTTTTCTACGAACTCACACATACCAACAAGGATAAACGCGCAGAAACGCAGAACCTGTATAGAGTTATTAAGAATGCAAACGGTAGCAGTATAATCTCCATGAAATACGAGGAGATACAAAATGACTACCAATCGTACTGGTCCATTGTAAAAGATCCTGCTTCGCCACCTGCACTCATTGCGAACTGCATGAGAAACATAATTGAATACTTCTTTAATTTTGTTCAGAAGACAGACTTCAATAACGTATTTCAGATGCCCGCTTTGTCGGCGGATAGATTTGCCACCTTCTACAGATATATGAACAGAGAGTCACACTCTCTTGGTCAGAATATTTTTGACATTAAAGAATTTGATCACCAAGCCTTCAGGGATGGACTGAGAATAATATTTGAAGAGTGCGGGTACTCTGAACACTATAAAGCAATGACCAAATAGCTGATCTAAGATTGTTCACGAACATGCTCATATGAATGTATGAGCGAAGGCTAATCAAGACTAAGCGGGGCGAGGAGCGCTTGGGGTCCGAAATTAAAGGAGAACGTCTGCTTTTGGCCGGTTTCTGCCTGTCGCCAAGGGCTGAAACCGCCCCAGAGCGGTCATCACCTCACCCGCCACTGGTATGGATGAGCAAGGCTATAAAAATCACGAAAGGTGCGAATAGCACCAAGCCGCCGACGGCGACTGCCCAACCCCAGGCAAAACCGCTTTCTCCCTTGAAACGACCGCCACTGAGCAAGCCAAGCACGTAAACGCCAATCCGATGAGCCAACATGTTGATCAAGATATCAAAGATGAAATCCATTTTTTGATCCTGGCGTCTTCTTGGACGCTGTAGCGCTACAGGTCCAATGTCTTCGCCATGATGATCGTGCGCTCCGATTCGTGAAACTCGTCCCGGATTTTTTTAAAGTCAAGTGAAGCATAAAAGCCTTCTGCAGTGATGGAAGAGGGAACACGTAGCAGATTCAGGCCTGCATTTCTGGCGATCGACTGAATCCTCTCCATCAGGTGTCTTCCGATCCCTTTGCCTTGATAGGTCGGATCGACAAACACGCTTCGGACAACGTCCTGATCAAGACTTGCAGTTGCAACGATATGACCGTCGACTATTGCTACGAGTACCTGACTCCGAGACAACAATTGAAGAATTGCCGGGGGAGAAAAGCTCTGCGCCACTTGACCGATGATTTCCGATGAGTAGTCCTGAGCATTGGACTCGCGGAGAGTGTTAATGATCGTTCGACTGATAGCCGGGGCATCTGCATTCATAGCGTTTCGAATCAGGTAATCCATCAAGGCAGCTCCTTCCGCATAATCGCTTGATCATAGAAGGATTCGGGCTTACGGACCAAAACGAAAAGGCGCAATGGCTGCTTTTGGCTGTCGATTTCTGCCTATCGCGAAGGGCGGCAATGGGCCCCGAAAGCGGTTATTCAGCATGACTTAGAGGTAAGTGTGGATTGGGATTCGCACCCCTTCACGCATCCCTGAGAACCGCTCCAGCCCATCAAATACGGTGTTTTCGTCCTCTGCCTGTGGCGCGCTGCGGCCAATAGCGGTCCTGAAAGTACCCTAATTTTGCCCTAAACCATTTCAGCATTGCCCCCCTGCTATGCTTGGGTTTTCTCGAAAGGAGTTGAACCATGCCAATTCCGATAAGCCAATAAATCAGAAGTTTGAGGACCGTGCCACGGGCCAACCTGGAAAGTCAGGGCGAGGCGATCAAGGCGCGGATTGAGCAGCAACGACAAGCGGGAAGTGTCAGCGAGACGGATGCCACGCAACTGGTGGCCGACGTGAATAATGAGAAGGCGCGCATTCTAACGGGGGGCAGCAAGCCAGGCAGCGTGATGTCTCACGTTTGCGACATCATAACGGGGCGTGTGCTGTCCAGTCGTATCGAGCACCCCGATGGTCGTGTTCAGACTCGCGCGAGGGATGAGGTAGGCAAACTGACGGGCTGGACTGAGATCACCCCGCCGAACCCCATTCCGCGCCCCTCCAGCTCACGGTCACGCTAGGCAAGCCTAATGATGACATGTTGAGGGGTGTTTGCTAAGTTGCTAAGGGCAATGAAATCAGGGGGTTGATGCCCCAGGCGAACTCAGTTTTTCGTGCTAAAACCTACCTATTGGTACAAAAATTGGTACGAGATCTTCTCCCCTCCCAAGGGGAAGATTGGCAGTTCGAACCTGCCCTGAGACACCATATAATTCAATGCGTTGCGACGTTTCGAAGACATCAGTCACGTGCCCATGGGTGCATTTAGTGATTTTTTCGGTAGGGAATTGAAAAATGCATCCAGCTATTGCATCCGTAACACAAGAGCTTGAATTACTCGAAACAGCAGTGCGTACGCAGGTACCTGCGGGTAACTTCAATATTGCTCACAGCAATTGGAGCTTTCCTGGTCTAAACGTAGACGACATCGTTGCAGCTATAGCCGAGGTTCGAAACGTTTTGGCCGAAATTGGCGATGACGTCGGTGAGAAAGCTGGTGCCGTTGAGGCGTACTTGCCCCGGTTGCAGTTCTATCGTGCGAATTCTGTGCCGCAGATATGGGGAAATTCACAGGCCGCGTTGTCGTCTCTTTTTATGACCCTTGGTGGACTCAAAAGAGCCGCGGCACCTCTCCTAAAATCCCACGACGTTAAAGAGCTGGCCAATGGAATTCGGCTATCCGGAAGGCAGTTAAAAACGGTCGAGTCGAGAATCAATAATCTCACTGCTCGATCCGAAAGCCTTGATTCTGTGGTGAGAGAAATCGAATCTGCTCACGAGGCGGCCATCCAGCTTCCGGAGGATCTTGAAACGCTGAGCGATGCACGCGCCCAATTACAGCAACTTCTGAGTGACGCTGAAAAGGACCGGGTTCATATTCTGTCTGCGCGTGATGCCGCCGAAACCGCGCAGCAACAGTTGATTGATGCTGCCAGTGAAGCTACCGAGGTGGTAAAGAAGGCTAATTTAGCTTATTCCACAGCCACTAGTCAGGGGCTGGCTGCCGCGTTTGCTGATCGCTCTAGCAGGCTTGGGGTCTCTATGTGGATGTGGGTGGCTGGGCTTGTGCTTTCGCTCGGCCTCGGAAGCTATTTTGGCAAGGATCAACTACAGCACCTTGCTGAACTGATAACGGCTCCAAATGTTACCGGGACAGCTATTGCTATAAATTTTGTCTTGTCGATACTTTCTGTGGGCGCGCCCATATGGTTTGCCTGGCTTTCAACAAAGCAAATTGGGCAGCGCTTCCGTCTTTCTGAAGATTACGCTTTCAAAGCCTCTATTTCTAAAGCTTATGAAGGATATCGGCGTGAAGCGCATCGTATTGATCCTGTGCTTGAGTCCCAGCTGTTGCGATCAGCGCTATCTCGGCTCGATGAGCAGCCCCTTCGTTTAGTCGAGTCGGCTAGCTACGGCAGCCCATGGCATGAATTGATGTCTTCAGTCGCTGTCAAAGAGGCAATGAAATCGATCCCTGGGTTTGCCGCACAAATTGCTCAAATAGCTAAGAGCGCTTTGGCGAAAACACCTCCCGTTAAGCCTTCGGCGGAAATTGTTGATTTACCTGCCGCTAATGCTGCTGTAGCAGAAAAGCCTTAGTCGTTAAGCAGAACAGTTTCTTCTATTCGTAGCACTGTGGTGGTGGCGAGCAGTTGCTCGAATGCCAAGGCCTGCGCTGAGTAGCTCCGTCACACGCTTGTGTAGATCGGTGTTAATTGGTCGACCTTGATACTTTCCTGCGGCTTTGTTCCCCCATTCCCAAATCTGCTGGGTTCAGCCACACCACTCTTTCGCCTCGACAACTTTTTCCAGACTCCAACTGTCGTTGCTATTCTTGGGCTTTCTCGAAAGGAATCGACACAATGCCAAGCGAATATTCACTGCTAGATGTACTGGAAGCTGAAAAAGTCGTACAAAGCACGCCCGGCACTGGGCCAGGACTGCCTAGAACCAATGGCTCCGCGAAGCAGGTAGTGACGAAAGAATTGATTGGCCGGGACGCAACTCTCCATTGGCTCCCAAAGCAGAATGGGGAACCCCGGATAGGGTCGCCCAGCGATCACTAAATCCTCCGTAGCCCATACAAGCTCCATCTGCGATCTCCTGTACTGACCAGACACCCCAACCCTTTTTGTCTGCTCTATCAGATTTAAGGCGATTAGATCGCCCCTCAAGCACCATTTCAGGCCGTGAGTACATAGAGAGCTGTTTCTAATACAATGGGGATCTAACCTTTGCAAGGTGCCAGATCATAAGGCGTTCCTCAAGGTTTGCAGGTGGGCGACCTGACGGCTGAATTCAGCGCTGGGAAGCCGCTGCTTCGGTCGCGGGCTCATGGCCTGGCTGATGGCGCGTGTGGGTTGGCCGGTCAGGCGTGCGAGCACCAGCCATTGTTCGGCAACGCCGAGTTGTTCAAAACCGGGATGACGGTGACGGACACGACGCAGGATGTCTTGTTGCAAGGCTTGCAGCAGGCTGTGCTGACCGTTGTGGCGGAGCATGAAATCGGCGCTGGCACGCAGGTGTTCCTGAAGCTGGCGGCGGGCTCTCGTGGCCGGCTCCAGCAACGGGCCGTTACGCACGCCCACATGCCAGAACCCGAAAACGATCAAGGCGATCAGGGCCACCAAGGCTTGTGGAAAATAGCGCCACAGCAAGGTCGGCAAGCTGTCGTGATCGGTATTGAACAGCAGGGTCACGTCTGTGTCGGCCGTCAGGTACCACAGTAGCCAGGCGTTGTCGTACTGGTCGATAGCCGGGGTTTTCCAGAGGTCGGCGTCGGTGACCACGGTAATCGAGCCGAGCCCGTGACTCAGCTGCATCATGTGCGTGGCCTTGCCGCTGTTGGCCCAGGCCTGGGCGAGGTTTTTCGGGTCGTCGAGGTGGAACGCGGTATCGAAGTTGAAGTAGGCCGGCGCCTCTTCGTTTTCCAGGTAGAGCTTGGTCAGTTTGGGGTAAGGATCGTCAATAGGATCGGGCGGCGGTTCCTTGAGGTCTTTGCTCAGGGACTGGTGCAGCTGCACCCGGTCGAGCAGCAGGTCGTTGCTCTGACCGGTCTTCTCATCCCACAGGGCTTCGGCGACGAATAAAAGACGTCCACCGGCCCGGGTCCAGTTCAACACCTGATTCACCTGTCGTGGCGACATGTTCGTTCGATCGCCGAGCAACAACAAACTGCGCTGATGAGGCTCGAGCGTCGGCAAGATGTCGAGGCTGTTGGCGTGGTTGACGGTCAGGCCCTGTTTGCGCAGAAAGTGCTCGGCCGCCAGATAGGGGTTGGCTTGGGCTTCGGGCGATGGGCCGTGATCGATTTCTGCTGGATAGGGTATGGCCTTGAAATACAGGTAAACACTCAGCGCACACACTAGCAGGGCGATGAACGCACCGACTGAAAGCCACAAGCGCCGGTTCAACGGACCGCTCCCGGGCCGAACAACGTGCGCCAGCCATCACAGAGTTCCTGTTGCAAATGCGCGGGGGGCAATCGATGCCCATACGCCATGTTTTGCCAGTGCCCGGTGAGGTTTTTACTGAAGGCCAGCAAGGCAGGTTGTTGCAATTGTTCAACGCGCTGAAGAACTTCGCCTTCGGTGTCGGCGGGTTTGAGCGCCATGTTGAAATCGTGCAGCAAGTGGCTGAGGAGGGCGCGATAGAGCAACCCGAGGGCTTCACGGGGATTGGTCTGCCAGAGGCTTTCGGCGCTGGCTGCGATGTCGGCGGGCAGGGTTTCGCGGTTGAGGTCCAGGCCGAACGCCTGCTGCGGTAATGGCCGCGCGACTTTGCGATTTAACGGGGGGCGGCGGCTGACGAAGGCCTGCAGCCAGTCGCGGTAACGCCAGATCAATAGCCCAATGGCGCCGATCACTGTGCCCCACAGCAACACTTCGATCAGGTTGGCCAATACGCCAAAGCGTTGGCTGTCCAGCAAGCTGAACAGCGCCTTCAGCCAGGCGGGCGTTTGACCATTGTCCGCAGTGTCGGGGGCGGGTTTGTCTTCGCCAAAGCGATAGCGCGTTACCGTTTCCTTATTCTTGAAGGGGGGCTGATCGAGGATGACCTTGATGCTGCCCCGGGACGCCTGGCTGGTCAGTGACTGGTCCAGCAGACGCGCAGAGTCCGGTGAAATAACCGGTTCGGCGGCCCAGACGCTTTGCGCCGTCGGCACCAGCAGGATCGCGGCCAGCAGCAGCGTGACGACCGTGCTGGTCAAGCGTTGGCACAATCGGCGAAAGACCAGCTCGATATCCCAGGCTTCCAGCCGCGTGCGCCGGTTCAGATAAAGGCTGAAACCGCAGGCCACATAGATCGGTTCCCAGACAATCAGCACCAGAACGTAAAAGGTATTGGTCAGGTGTTCCAGCCAGAGCCAGTCTTGGGTGGCGGCGGTAATCAAGGTCTGCCAGCCCCAGTCGAGTTCGACCTGTTGCGGCAAGAGCATGTAGAACAGCACCATCAAGCCGATCCACAGCGCGGTTTCCAGATGCACGCCGATGATCGTCAGCCACTGGGCGGCGCCCGCGTTGCGTTGCAGCAACACGCGCAAACGTTGTTGGCGCTCTTCGCCCGCCAGGCCTTCGAGTTGCACCACCGGCATCAGAAAACTGCGGCTCAGACTCAGGCGGCGCCAGGTCAGGCTGGCCAGCAGTTGCGGTTTGAGCAGCCGTGGCCATTGGTGCAGGGCCTGTTTCAGCGTGGGGGTTTCGCCGAACATGGCTTTGGACAGGATGTACAGCGGCAGCCGATCGAACGCCGGTTTGAGCCACCAGAACAGGAACACGGCGAGGGAGGGTGAATCCCACAGCAGCAAGGTGAGCAGGGCAAAGACCGGCAAGGTCACGATCGCCCAACTGGTCATCAACAGGCGTCGATGGCGCTGACTCAGCAGCACTCCCAGGTCCATGGCTTCCCAGGTTGTGCGCGGGCGGATCACCACACTGGCATCACTCAGGCGCATGACGGGTCCGTCCGGCAAACAGCAGATAAGTCGCCACCAGGCACCAGAGCGCCGCGCCGACCAGGTATTTGGTCAGCGGCGTGAGCCCGGTCCGCGACGACCAGTAGGCTTCGATAAACGCCGCAATCAGCAGAAACAGCATGACCCCGCAAATCAGCAACACGCTCTTGCGCGCTGCCAGTTGCAGGGCTTCGGCGCGGGGCAAACGTCCCGGGGCGATCAAGGCCCAGCCCAGTTGCAGGCCTGCGGCACCGGCCAGGGCAATGGCACTCAGTTCGAAGGCGCCATGGCCGATCACGAACGACCAGAAGGTTTGCCCGTAACCAATGTGCGTCAGGTGCCCGGCCACCGCACCGATCATCAACCCGTTGAAGAACAGGAAAAACGCGCTGCCCAGGCCAAACAGCAAACCGCTGGCGAAGGTCTGAAAGGCGATGCCGATGTTGTGCATGATGTAGTAACCGAACATCACCCAGTCTTCGCTGGCTGCCCGATCTGCCAGGCGCCCCAGATGACCGGCGACGGGATCGTACATGCTTTGCATCTCACTGACCTGCTCGGCCGGGATCAGGTTGTAGATCAGTTCCGGGAACAGATACACCAGCAACGCGAAGCCGATCAGGCTGCCAAAAAACATCAGGCTGGCGGCAAGGACGAAGCGCCACTGCTCACGCACCAGTCGCGGGAAATCGGCGAGGATGAAACTCAACACGTTGGCACCCAGTCGACTGCGATGCCGATAAAGCTGTTGATGCCCGCGCAGAACCTGTTGCTGCAATGAATCGATCAGGAAACTGCTGTAGCCGCGCTCCTGAGCCAGGGCCAGGTGTTGGCAGAGCCGTCGATAATCGCTGGGGAAACTGGCGACTCCAGAGGCGTCCTTGCCTCGTTCCAGCCGTTCAAGCATGAGTGCAAACTGCTCCCATTCGGCTTGGTGGCGACTTTCGAAAAGGCTTTGCTTCATGAGGGGCCCAACAGGCCACGGGCGATGCCGTTGAGTTCGGCCCTCGCCTGTGGCTTCGATACCTGCAACGGTTGCGCGAGTATCGAGGCGAGCTCATTGGCCCGTGCCTCGGAGAGTTCACCCTGGCGCTCGGCAAACCCGAGGATGGCGCGTTGCTCGGTCAGCGTCAGCGCGAAGGCTGCGCGCCGCGGTGGGACATCGGGTAGTTGGGGGCGGGTGAGCGGTTGTTCGCGGTAGATCACCAGCGTACCGGCGGCCAGGTCGCCGAGGCGCTTGAAGGAGGGATGTTGCAGGCAACTGATCGCCCCGAGAAAGTAGCCGAACGGCAACATGTCGACAAATCGCAGCAGGTTGCGCAGCAAGGACGCGGACCAGCCGATCGGCGTGCCATCGTCATGCACTACGCGCAACCTCATCCATTGTTTGCCCGGCGAGCGGCCCTGATTGAGCACCTCGAACAGCACCATGTACCACCAACTCACCACGAACAGCAGAATCGAACCCAGCCCGGCGCCGAGTTTTCCGAGAAACGCCAACATAATAAACAGCAGGCCCAGAATCACCCCACGCAGGCCCAGGTCGATGGCGAACGCCAGCGCACGTACCATCAACCCGGCCGGGCGCAGCGGCAAGTCGATGCCTTCGGGCGTTTCGACGTGATACCGCGTATCCAGTGGCCGGGCCAGCGTCGCTTTCCCTGGCAGTGCTGTGGTCTCGAGCATGGGCAACCTTGATGTGGCCTGGTCCGGATTCGATCTCCTTTCGATGCTAGCAGCCTCTTGGGGGAAAACGACATAACTATGTATTGCACGGTGCGTGGTCAGAGATGATTGAATGACAAGATTCTGGTCGGGGCGGTATATGTGCGCCTAGACTTCGCCGGTCTTCAGTTCAGGAACAACCCGTGACCTCGATCTTCTGGTACGACTATGAAACCACTGGCATCAACCCCCGTTGCGACCGCCCGCTGCAAGTGGCGGGGATTCGCACCGACTTCGATCTCAATGAAATAGACGAACCGGTCAACCTTTATTGCCAGCCCAGTGACGACATCCTGCCTCATCCGGCGGCTTGCGCGATCACCGGTATTACGCCCGCGCGTCTGGCCGAGCAAGGTTTGAGCGAAGCCGATTTCATGACACGGGTTCATGCCCAGCTCGCGGCGCCCGGCACCTGTGGGGCCGGGTACAACACGCTGCGTTTTGACGACGAGATGACCCGTTACAGCCTGTATCGAAACTTTTTCGACCCCTACGCACGGGAGTGGCAGGGCGGCAACAGCCGCTGGGACCTGATCGATGTGGTGCGCGCGGCTTATGCCTTGCGTCCCGATGGCCTCGTCTGGCCGAAGGACGACGAAGGGCGAGTCACGCTCAAACTCGAACGTCTGACCGCTGCCAATGGCATCGATCACGGGCATGCACACGAGGCACTGTCGGACGTTCGCGCCACCATTGCCCTCGCGCGTCTGATTCGGGAAAAACAGCCGAAGTTGTATGACTGGCTGTTTCAATTGCGCGGCAAACAAAAGGTCATGGATCAAATTAGGCTGTTGCAGCCGATGGTGCATATTTCCGGGCGCTTTTCGGCGGCCCGCAACTATGTGGGTGTGGTGCTGCCATTGGCTTGGCATCCACGTAATCGCAACGCGCTGATTGTCTGTGACCTGCATCTGGACCCTCAGGGGCTTCTCGATCTGGATGCCGAAACCTTGCGTCAGCGGCTTTATACCCGCCGCGATGACTTGGCCGAAGGCGAACTGCCGGTGCCGCTCAAGCTCATACACATCAACAAGTGCCCGGTAGTGGCGCCGTTATCGGTACTTCGTCCTGTAGATCAGCAACGTTTGGGACTGGATATGGCGCTTTATCAGGAGCGGGCGCTGCGGCTAAGTGACGCACAACAAGTTTGGCGAGATAAAGTGTCAGACATTTACTCCCGCGACGATTTCTCTTCGAGCCAAGACCCCGAGCAACAGTTATACGACGGTTTTATCGGTGATCGGGACCGGCGTCTATGTGAGCAAGTCAGAGCTGCCGACCCTGCGCAATTAGCACAAGAACAGTGGCCTTTCGATGATGAACGTTTGCCTGAATTATTGTTTCGTTATCGCGCACGCAACTTTCCCGATACGTTGAGCCTGGAGGAGCAAGAACGCTGGCGAATATTCTGTCAGAAACGTTTGTGTGCACCTGAGTGGGGCGCGCCAAATACGCTGGATAGTTTTCTGGAGGTTGCTGCTCAATTGATGATTAGTGCTACATCGTTTCAGCGAGAGGTTCTGGATGAATGGAAGAATCATGTCCAGACGTTACGCAAACGTTTGAGTCTTTGAAAACGAGAATAATCTGCGCTTGAATTTCAGGCATAAAAAAACGCCAGCATTTGCTGGCGTTCTTTTGGTCGCGGATCAGTCTGCGACACGCTTGCGGCTTAGCCCAGCAGGGTAGCCCAGCTTTCAACCACGTCACCGCCCCACTTGGCTTTCCACTCTTTCAGAGTCTTGTGGTTGCCACCTTTGGTTTCGATGACTTCGCCGTTGTGCGGGTTTTTGTATTGTTTAACTTTGCGAGCACGCTTGGTGCCGGTAGTTTTTACTGCGCCGCCACGTGGAGCCTTGGTTTTGGACTCTGGATCCAACAGCGCGATGATGTCACGCAGGGATTTGGAGTATTCACCCATCAGGGTGCGCAGTTTGCCTTCGAATTCCAGCTCGGTTTGCAGTTTGTCGTCTTGGGACAGATTCTTCAAACGGGCTTGCAGCTCTTTGATAGCTTCTTCGGTGGCGCGATATTCGTTGATCAAGGACATGGGGACTACCTTATGTTAGGCGCTGGATGGCAGGGTGACAGTGCGACAATAATAGTCAGGGTGTTTCATCAAGTAAACATTTAACCAGAGTTTTATTTAAATTAGTTGCGGAATAGGACACACATTGGAGGGACAGTTAAATAGCGTCACAAATATTCACAGTTGACCTCTTGAAGATTGCCCGCAAGAACACCATCGCGCGGGTCAGCCTGGTGCTTGCAGAACCTGTATCGGACCTGCGGGCAAAGCCATGCGTCATCAATACTGCAGTTTTGCTGCGCAATCGCTAGAATAGCGGCCTTTGCGAAGTTCTGGAGTTTCCCCCTCATGCGCACTTTTCGGCTGGTGATTGCTTGCCCGGACCGCGTCGGCATCGTTGCTAAAGTCAGTAACTTTCTGGCGTCACATAACGGCTGGATCACTGAAGCGAGCCATCACTCGGATAATCTCAGTGGCTGGTTCTTCATGCGTCACGAAATTCGTGCCGATTCGCTGCCTTTCGGTATCGAAGCCTTTCGCGAAGCGTTTGCACCGATTGCCGAAGAGTTCTCGATGGACTGGCGCATCACCGACACCGAGCAGAAGAAACGCGTGGTGTTGATGGCCAGCCGCGAATCCCACTGCCTGGCCGACTTGCTGCACCGCTGGCACAGTGACGAACTGGACTGTGAAATCGCCTGCGTGATCTCCAACCATGATGATTTGCGCAGCATGGTCGAGTGGCACGGTATTCCTTACTACCATGTCCCGGTCAACCCACAGAATAAGGAGCCGGCCTTCGCCGAAGTCTCGCGTCTGGTCAAACAGCACGAGGCCGAAGTGGTGGTACTTGCCCGTTATATGCAGATTCTGCCGCCTGAGTTGTGCAGCGAATATGCCCATAAAGTCATCAATATTCATCACAGCTTCTTGCCGTCGTTTGTTGGCGCCAAGCCGTATCACCAAGCTTCGATGCGCGGTGTGAAGTTGATCGGCGCTACTTGCCACTATGTCACCGAAGAGCTGGATGCCGGTCCGATCATCGAGCAAGACGTAGTGCGCGTGAGTCACAGCGACAGCATTGAAGACATGGTGCGCTTCGGCCGTGACGTCGAGAAAATGGTGCTGGCCCGTGGTCTGCGTTATCACCTGGAAGACCGGGTGCTGGTGCATGGCAACAAAACCGTCGTGTTCTGATAGCCATACGGTTGAAATTCGAAGGGCCTGGGCGTTCAATCGCTTCAGGCCCTTCGCCGTTTTTGCACTGAGAACATAACCATGGCCGATCCACTGGACAAAGCGACTTCCAAGGCACCCGCCACATTGGGTGAGGGCTGTTTGAGTCGCTATGACCCGGATGACCTGAGCCCCGAAGACGGCACGGAGTTTCCCGGTGCCGCCGAGTTGTGGGAGCAGTTACAGGACCGTGGCGAGGGGGCTTGTCGGAACGCCGCATCGCCCCGTTCGGCGACGCAGCCGTCGCAAGATGAAGGAATGCCGGGGGCCGCTTCGCAGCCCAACGGGGGCAAGCCCCCTCGCCACAGGCGATCTTTTAAGCCTGCTTGAGCTTCATCAACTTCCTGAGCAATGGCCGCCCAAGCATCAGCAAAAACACCGGCCCACCGACCACCAGATAGAAGTAATAGGTCACTGTCCGCCAGATCAGAATCGCCGCCGCCGCGGTGGATTTCCCGACCATGGGCGCCAGCAGCGCCGCCGATGTCAGTTCCGCCGCCCCGGCACCGCCCGGCAACAGGCTGAACTGCCCCGCACTCAGTGACAGCATCTGGATCAGAAAGCACCAGGCCCACTGCAAGTCCACGCCCAGCCCACGCAATGCCAGATACAGCACGCTATAGCGCAAGAGCCAATGCAGGCAGGTCAGTGCAAACACCGTGATCAATGTCTGAAAAGGCAACTTCAATGTGTCAGTAAACGCCGCCAGGAAGTGCAGGAGCTTTCGCGCCCAGCGCATCCGGGTAGTGCCTTTGACATTGAGACGAGCGAGCAACCGACCACTCAGACGAATCAGCGAGCGGTGGTAGCGAGCCGCCAATACGCAACTGAACAGCCCGCCGAACATCGAGATGGCGCTGACGGTCAGCAGCCATTCCATGCGCTGACTGAGGTGCTGGAACAGTGCGTAAATCAGAATCCCGCTCAGCGCGCAGAGAAAAAACAGCAGATCGCTCAACTGATCCATGGCGAACACGGCGCTGCCCCTGGCCGGTCGTACGCCGTGGCGTGCCAACAAGGCCATGATGGTCAGCGGTCCGCCACTGCCGCCGGGAGTGGCGCAGTAGGCGAACTCGGCGGACATCACCACCCCAAGACTTTTGAAGCGGCTGATCTTGTCGCGCTGATCCCCCAGCAGCAGACGCAAGCGCTGGGTGTTGAGCATCCAGCAGAGCAGGATCATGCCGAACATGATCAGCAACCATTTCAGCGGAAAGCTTTGCAACCGCGACCATGTCTCTCCGCCACCCAGCAACGACGGGATGAGCACCGCAGCGAGCAGGGCGACGACCAGCAGAATCCCGCGGCTCATGCGGCGCGACCGATGGGGTCGCGTTGCCGGGCCAGCCAGTTGGCCTTGGTCATCGGCACACGACCCTCGTCGAGCAAGCGCTTGAGGGTTTGCAGCCAGTACTGACGCGAGAACTCATGGCGCATGTCCACCGGGTGCAGGCCGAGACGAATCACCGGCGCCTGGTGCCAGCGTTGTTCGCGCTGATCGCTGACGATTTTCGACAGACCCCGACGCCAGGCGCTGCGCGCACTCCAGACCAGGCACGGAGCATCGATCGCGGTGAAATCCGGCAATCGATACAGATGCTGCGAGTCGCTGGTGTAGCGCAGCGGTACCTGGCGCAAGGCTTGGCGGGTGCCGTCGCTCATCAGCCAGGCCGGAGCGACGAAACCTTGCAATGGCCAGTTGTAACGGTGGAACACCTCGATTCCGGCACGCAGGCGGGTGAGGGCGGCTCCCTGTGACAGGTCGTAGAACTCGCCTTCATGGGTGTAGATTCGGCGCATGAACCAGTCTCGGGGAGTGAGGGGGATGGGGCCTTCATCGCAATGGAAGTAACCGTGCAGTGCCAGTTCGTCGCCGAGAGAGACGCGGCGGGTCAGCAAACGTCGAAACGCCGGATACGCGTCCAGGTCGTTATGCTTGTGGAAGTCGGGCACCACCAGCCAGGTGATCGGTACCTCACCCAGCGCGTCGACGGCTTCGACGAAGGCTTGGTAATCGGGCCAGGTTTGCGGCGCAACGTCGTGCAATACCAGTAACAGGCTGGGCGCGTTCATGGGCTCAACCATTGGCGGTCAGTGGCCATTGAGTGCCGAGTACGGCGTGATAGTGCCCCAACAGGCTGTCGACCACGATATCCCAGGCGTAATGCTGTTCGACATGGCTGCGGGCTTGTTTGCCCAGCGCGGCGCTGCCCTGACTGAACAGTTCACGCACAGCGTTGGCCATTGCTGCTGGATTGTTCGGTGTGCAAAGCAGGCCGCATTGATCGGTGACAATTTCCTGAAAAGCCCCGGCCGCCACGGCCACCACCGGAATGCCGCTGGCCATGGCTTCGAGGATCACCAGGCCAAAGGTTTCCTGATCACCGGCATGCACCAGCGCATCGGCACTGGCCATCAAGCGCGCGACTTGCGCCGCCGGGTAGAACTCGTTGAGGACGGTGACATTGCGCGGTACCAGGGTCGGCATTGACGAGCCTACCAGCAACAGGTGATAGCGACGACCCAGGCGTTTCATGCATTTGAGCAGCACCGGCAGGTTTTTTTCCTTCGATCCACGGCCGGCGAAGATCAGCAGATGAGTGTTTTCATCGATGCCCAATTCAGCCCGTAAACCTGTATCCCGTTTACTGGGGTTGAACGTTTGCAGGTCGACGCCCAGCGGTTGTACGAAAACATTCTTCACGCCCAACCCGATCAGCTTATCGGCCATGATTTGGCTCGGCGCCAGAACCCGATCGAAGTTGCCATAGAGTTTGCTGACATAAGCTTCGATATTGGCGGTAACCCAATTGCCCATGCGATTGCTGACCAGTAGCGGCAGGTCCGAATGATAAAAACCGATCACCGGCACATCAAGTTGGCGTTTGGCGTCCAAAGCAGCCCAGGCAGTCAGGTATGGGTCGCCGACTTCAATCAGATCGGGCTGCAAATCCTGCAGAACATTGCGCCATGGCGCGAGACGGAGGGGGAAGCGATAACCCTTGCCGAATGGAAGGGCAGGGGCCGGAACCGTGTAGACACCGTCCTGTTCACTGAAATGAGCCCCGGGAATCAACAGGCTGTGACAAATGCCCGGCTTGATGCCCAGGCGACGGTGTTTGGCATCCAGATAAGTGCGCACGCCACCGCTGGCAGGGGCGTAGAACATGGTTATGTCAGCGATATGCACGATGAACATTCCTCCGGTCCGTTTGTTCTCCCTTGGTTGACCTATATGAAGGATAGATGTTCGGTCGGGGTTTTGCGGCGCGGGGTGTCAGCGGGGTTTTGCGGGGCTTTGCAGATCGTTATCGCGAGCAGGCTCGCTCCCACATTTGATCTCCGTAGTTCACAAATAATGTGTTCACCATAGATCCAGTGTGGGAGCGAGCCTGCTCGCGATTGGGGTCTATCAGACGCTAGATGCGGAAACTGCCTACCAACTGCTTCAATCGCGAAGCCTGCTGCTCAAGGTCCGAGCACGCGCGCAACGTCGATTGCAGGTTTTCCACGCCTTCCTGGTTTAGCGTGTTGATCTCGGTGATATCCACGTTAATCGACTCAACCACCGCCGTCTGTTCCTCGGTCGCTGTGGCCACGGACTGGTTCATGCCGTCGATTTCGCCGATGCGCAACGTCACGCTGTTCAAGCGTTCACCGGCCAGGTTGGCGATTTCCACGCTGTCCTGACTATGGCGCTGGCTGTCGCTCATGGTGCTGACGGATTCGCGGGCGCCGACTTGCAGCTCCTCGATCATGGTTTGCACCTGTTGCGCCGACTCTTGCGTGCGGTGTGCCAGGTTGCGCACCTCGTCGGCCACCACGGCAAAACCGCGTCCGGCTTCACCGGCCCGCGCCGCTTCAATGGCGGCGTTCAGCGCCAGCAGGTTGGTTTGCTGGGAGATGCTGGTGATCACTTCGAGAATCTGCCCGATGTTCACAGTTTTACTGTTCAGCGATTCGATGTTGGTACTCGAGGCGCTGAGCATGCTCGACAGCTGATTCATCGCGGCAATGCTGCGATCCACTACTTGCTGGCCATCTTCGGCCAGGCTGCGCGCGTCGCTGGCCTGACTTGACGCTTGCGCGGCGTTGCGGGCGATTTCCTGGGCCGCGGCGCCGAGCTGGTTGATCGCCGCGGCGACGCTGCTGGTGCGCGAGGCTTGCTGGTCGGAATTGAACATCGACGAGTTCGAGGCAGCCACCACACGCAGGGCCACTTCGTTGACTTGGCCAGTGGCCGAGGACACTTCGCGGATCGACGTATGAACCCGTTCCACGAAACGGTTGAACGCGGTGCCGAGGATGCCGAATTCGTCCTGATTCTGGATGGTCAGGCGCTTGGTCAGGTCGCCTTCACCGTCGGCGATGTCTTCCATGGCGCGGGTCATGACGTGCAGCGGCTGGATCAAGATGCGGATCAACATGCCCAGCAGGGCGATGATGATGGCCACGGCAATCACAGTCGCGACGACCGCCGAGGCGCGGAATTCGCTGAGCATCGAGAAGGCTTTGTCTTTATCCACCGACAGACCGATGTACCAATTGACCGAGGACAGGCCTTTGATTGGGGTGAAGGTGACGATGCGGGTCTTGCCGTCGACGTCGATCTCACTGAGTTCGCTGCTGATGCGCGGGGTGTTTTTCGGATACGCCTCGCTCAGGGACTTCATCGCCAGGGCTTTGTCCGGGTGAACCAGGATCTTGCCATCGGCGCTGATCAGAAAGGCATAACCCATGCCGTCGAAGTCCAGCGCGTTGAGGCTGTCGGCGATCACCTGCAAGCTGAGGTCGCCACCGACCACGCCGATGCTTTGACCGTCCTTGAGCACACTGTTGACGATGGAAATGACCAGTTGGCCGGACGCGAGATCGATGTACGGTTCGGTCAGTGCCGAGCCGCCGGTGCTTTGGGCGCTCTTGTACCAAGGCCGGACGCGAGGGTCATAGCCGTCGGGCATCTTGCTGTCAGGACGGATGATGAAGGTGCCATCCTTGTTGCCCAGATAGGCACCCATGAAGGTCGAGGTCACGGCCTTCTGCTCAAGTAGTTTGGAGACATTGCCAGTGTCAGCGTTCAGGGCGACGTTTTGTGACAGATTTTCTATCAGCAGGCTGCGTCCGGCCAGCCAGGTCTGGATATTGTTGGCCGTTACGCTGCCCATTTCTTGCAGATAGTTGTCTAGATCGTTGCGTATCGCATTGCGCTGCAAATAGTCGTTGTACAGTGTGAACGAGGCGAAGGCAGCAATAACGATGAGGGCGGCGGCAAGCAGTATTTTATGGCTGAAGCGCAGATTTTTATTCATAGCTTGGGGTCCGCTAAAGTCTTAATGTCCAGGGCGTGCTTTTATAAAGGCGCGCAAAATGGGCAGTGTTGAAAGTAAGCTGATATTTCCACCTCTCCTTAGGGAATTACCGACGCTATTTTTCAGTCTGGTCTCTCGCTTGTTATCGGCCATGAAGGATCAAAGATTAACCATGGGTGACAAAATGCCTGACTCATTGCAACTCGTTATCGGCGCCGATCTCGCGGGCCAGTCCATCGCCCAAGCCATGCGCCTGGCCAACCGTCACGGCTTGGTAGCGGGCGCTACCGGGACCGGTAAAACCGTCACCTTGCAGCGCCTGGCCGAAGCCTTCAGCGATGCCGGTGTGGCGGTGTTCGCGGCGGACATCAAAGGCGACCTGTGTGGCCTGGGCGCCGCCGGCAACCCTCAAGGCAAGGTCGCGGAGCGGATCGCCGGGATGCCCTGGCTGAACCATAAGCCTCAGGCGTATCCGGTGACCCTGTGGGACATTAACGGTCAGTCTGGTCATCCACTGCGCACAACCTTGAGCGAAATGGGCCCGTTGCTGCTCGGCAGCCTGCTGGAACTGACCGACAGTCAGCAGTCGGCACTCTATGCCGCGTTCAAGGTGGCCGACCGCGAAGGGCTGTTGCTGCTGGATTTGAAGGATTTGAAGGCGCTGCTCAATCACCTGCGAGACAACCCCGAATTGCTGGGGGATGACGCCGCGTTGATGACCACCGGCTCCAGCCAGGCGCTGTTGCGTCGTCTGGCGACGCTGGAACAGCAGGGCGCTGAAGCGTTGTTCGGCGAACCGGCGCTGCAACTGGAAGACATGTTGCAACCGGCCGTGGATGGTCGCGGGCGCATTCACTTGCTCGATGCCAGTCGTCTGGTGCACGAAGCGCCAAAAGTCTATGCGACGTTCCTGCTCTGGCTGCTGGCCGAACTGTTCGAGCAATTGCCGGAACGCGGCGATGCCGAGAAACCACTGCTGGCGCTGTTTTTCGACGAAGCGCACTTGTTGTTCGCCGGTACGCCCAAGGCATTGCAGGAGCGTCTGGAACAAGTGGTGCGACTGATTCGCTCGAAAGGCGTGGGGGTGTATTTCGTCACCCAATCGCCGGGCGACTTGCCGGACGATGTGCTGGCTCAACTGGGCCTGCGCATTCAGCACGGTTTGCGTGCATTTACCGCCAAAGAACAGAAATCCCTGCGTGCGGTGGCCGACGGTTTCCGGCCGAACCCGGCGTTCGATGCCTTGTCGGTATTGACGGAGTTGGGGATCGGCGAGGCGCTGGTTGGCACCTTGCAAGACAAGGGCACGCCGGGGATGGTCCAGCGTGTATTGGTTGCACCGCCGCAATCGCGGATCGGGCCGCTGACCGAGACCGAACGCACCGTGCTGATCGCCGGTTCGCCTTTCAAGGGGCGCTACGACAAACCGGTCGATCGCGAATCGGCTTATGAAGTGCTGATGGGGCGCAAAGGCCTGGCGCCGGATCCTGAAGCTGCGCCGGGCAAACCTGCACCTGAAGAGCCGAGTTTCACTGAACAGGCCGGGGAATTCCTCGGTACGGCGGCAGGGCAGGCGTTGAAATCAGCGATGCGACAGGCGGCAAATCAATTGGGCCGACAATTGGTACGCGGGTTGATGGGGTCATTGCTCGGAGGCAGCAAACGCCGCTGAAAAAGCAAAGATCGCAGGCTGCGGCAGCTCCTACATTGAATGGTGAACATCCTGTAGGAGCTGCCGAAGGCTGCGATCTTTTGATCCTGCTTTTAAACCTTGGGTTTGGCGTGCGCCGCCAGGCGTTCGAGGGCCGCCCGCAGGTTTGGGTCGGTAATCCCGTCAGCCGTCGCCTGAATGGTCGCCGCCGCATCGGTCGACAAATTTATCGTATGCCCCGCCGCCCCTTGCTGAACGGTAGGCGGTTGAACCTTGAACAGGATCCGCGTCAGGCTGGCGAACTCGTCGAACAGCTGTAACTGCCGTTGCAGACGCTTTTGCTGATAACGCAGGCGGGTGGCCCAGTGGCCGTCGGTGACAATCAGCAATAAACTGCCTTCACGCCACGACGCCACATGGCAATGCTCGCGGGCAGCCGGCTGCAGCTGGCTTTCCACCAGACGTTGTAAATGACCCAGGCGTTGAGCGTGGCCAAAGATGGCTTTCAGCGGTTTGGCTTCGCGAAGCAGAACGGCGGGTGCTCTGGCCGTGAGAGGGCGAAATGCCATGATCGAACACCTGAAGTAACAGAGTGGCCATGGTAACAGAAAGCACCCGTTGCCCCCGACCCATTGCTTTGCGAGCGCTTTACCCATTAAATCAACGAGTAACTTGTGCCCTCGATGGGTTGAAGTTCAGCAAAAAGCCCTTATTTTAAGTGAGCCCCGTCACAGCGCAGTGCATGCATCGTGGAATAACGCCACTTTCCTCACCATCGTTTCCGGGTAGAATGCTCGTTCGCATGCGGCCATGAGGGCTGCACGGGCGACTCACGGGGCCGCCCTCCATCCCTTTAGTGTGGAAGATCCTGCCGATATGTTTGCGCCTTTGTTAAAGAAACTTTTTGGAAGCAAGAATGAGCGTGAAGTCAAACGCATGCTCAAGACGGTGCAGCTCGTCAATGCCTTCGAAGAGCAAATGGTAGCCCTTTCGGACGATCAATTGCGTGCCAAGACCGACGAGTTCAAGGCCCGCCTCGCCAAAGGGGAAACCCTCGACAAACTGCTGCCCGAAGCCTTTGCGGTCGCCCGCGAAGCCGGCAAGCGCGTCATGGGTATGCGCCACTTCGATGTCCAGCTGATCGGCGGCATGACCTTGCATGAAGGCATGATCGCGGAAATGCGTACCGGTGAAGGCAAGACCCTGGTGGCAACACTGGGTGTTTACCTCAACGCGCTGTCCGGCAAGGGCGTGCACGTTGTGACGGTGAACGACTACCTGGCACGCCGTGACGCCAACTGGATGCGTCCGCTCTACGAATTCCTCGGCATGACGGTCGGCGTGGTCACCCCATTCCAGCCGCCGGAAGAGAAGCGCGCCGCTTACGCCGCCGACATCACCTACGGCACCAACAACGAATTCGGTTTCGACTACCTGCGCGACAACATGGCGTTCAGCATGGAAGAGAAATTCCAGCGCGAACTCAATTTTGCCGTGATCGACGAAGTCGACTCCATCCTCATCGACGAAGCCCGTACGCCGCTGATCATCTCCGGTCAGGCCGAGGACAGCTCCAAGCTGTACATCGAGATCAACAAACTGATCCCGCAGCTGGAATTGCACGTCGAAGAAGTCGAAGGCGAAGTCACCAAGGCTGGCCACTACACCGTGGACGAGAAGACCCGTCAGGTCGAACTCAACGAAGCCGGTCACCAGTTCATCGAAGACATGCTGACCCGCGTCGGCCTGCTGGCTGAAGGCGAGAGCCTGTATTCGGCGCATAACCTCGGTCTGCTGACCCACGTTTATGCCGGCCTGCGTGCGCACAAGCTGTTCAACCGCAACGTCGAATACATCGTGCAGGACGGTCAGGTCGTGCTGGTCGACGAACACACCGGCCGTACCATGCCGGGTCGCCGTTTGTCCGAAGGCCTGCACCAGGCCATCGAAGCCAAGGAAAACCTGAACATCCAGGCCGAGAGCCAGACCCTGGCGTCGACCACGTTCCAGAACTACTTCCGTCTGTACAACAAGCTGTCCGGCATGACCGGTACCGCAGACACCGAAGCGTTCGAATTCCACCAGATCTATGGCCTGCAGGTCATGGTGATTCCGCCAAACAAACCGTTGGCGCGCAAAGACTATAACGACCTGGTGTTCCTGACCGCCGAAGAGAAATACGCGGCGATCATCAACGACATCAAGGAGTGCATGACTCAGGGCCGTCCGGTGCTGGTGGGTACTGCCACCATCGAAACGTCCGAGCACATGTCCAGCCTGCTCGTGAAGGAAGGCATCGAACACAAGGTTCTGAACGCCAAGTTCCACGAAAAAGAAGCCGAAATCATTGCTCAGGCCGGTCGTCCGGGCGCACTGACCATCGCCACCAACATGGCCGGTCGCGGTACCGACATCCTGTTGGGCGGTAACTGGGAAGTGGAAGTGGCTTCGCTGGAAGACCCGACCCCTGAGCAGATTGCCCAGATCAAGGCCGACTGGCAGAAACGCCACCAGCAAGTGCTGGAGTCGGGCGGTCTGCAGGTGATCGCTTCCGAGCGTCACGAATCGCGCCGTATCGACAACCAGTTGCGCGGTCGTGCCGGTCGTCAGGGCGACGCCGGTTCCAGCCGTTTCTACCTGTCGCTGGAAGACAGCCTGATGCGCATCTTCGCCTCTGACCGGGTGAAGAACTTCATGAAGGCGCTGGGCATGCAGTCCGGTGAAGCGATCGAGCACCGCATGGTGACCAACGCCATCGAGAAGGCTCAGCGCAAGGTTGAAGGCCGTAACTTCGATATCCGTAAACAACTGCTCGAGTTCGACGACGTCAACAACGAACAACGTAAAGTGATCTATCACATGCGTAACAGTTTGTTGGCCGCTGACAACATTGGCGAAACCATCGCCGATTTCCGTCAGGACGTGCTCAACGCAACCGTCAGCGCACACATTCCACCGCAATCGCTGCCAGAGCAGTGGGACGTGGCCGGTCTGGAAGCGGCGTTGCAGAGCGACTTCGGCGTGGCGTTGCCGATCCAGCAATGGCTGGACGAAGACGATCACCTCTACGAAGAGACCCTGCGCGAGAAGCTGATGAACGAGCTGATCGCCGCGTACAACGAGAAAGAAGACCAGGCCGGTGCCGAAGCACTGCGCACCTTCGAGAAGCAAATCGTTCTGCGCGTACTGGACGACCTGTGGAAAGACCACCTGTCGACCATGGATCACCTGCGTCACGGCATTCACTTGCGTGGTTATGCGCAGAAGAACCCGAAGCAGGAATACAAGCGCGAGTCCTTCACCTTGTTCTCCGAGTTGCTGGATTCGATCAAGCGCGACTCGATCCGTGTGCTGTCGCACGTTCAGGTTCGCCGCGAAGACCCGATCGAAGAAGAAGCTCGCCTGCGTCAGGAAGCCGAGGCACTGGCTGCGCGCATGCAGTTCCAGCACGACGAAGCACCTGGCCTGGAGCAACCGGAAGTGTTGGGTGAAGAGGTCGATGTAGCCCTCGCCACCGCACCGGTACGCAACGAGCAGAAGCTGGGCCGCAACGAGCTGTGCTACTGCGGTTCGGGCAAGAAGTACAAGCATTGCCACGGGCAGATCCAGTAAACCCGTTTCATACGCTGAAATACCCGCGCCGCGACCGGCTTATGCCGTCGCGGCGTTTTGCCATTTAAACCACCGCGCCACGTTAAAAGAACGGGGTAATGACGGTGCAGACACTACTTTTTAAGGAGCGCATTCATGGCTGTTGGTCTTGGTCCTTTGCCAACGTTGCACCCGGTTGCCGGTTTTGAACTCGGTATCGCCTCGGCCGGCATCAAGCGCCCGGGGCGCAAGGATGTCGTGGTCATGCGCTGTGCCGAAGGTTCCACAGTGGCGGGCGTGTTCACCCTGAACGCCTTTTGCGCCGCTCCCGTTATCCTGGCCAAGCAACGCGTGCAAGGCCCGGTACGTTACCTGCTGACCAACACCGGCAATGCCAACGCCGGCACTGGCGAACCAGGCCTGGCGGCTGCCGAGCGCACGTGCGCCAAACTGGCTGAGCTGACCGGTGTCGATGCAAGCCTGGTGCTGCCGTACTCCACCGGTGTGATCGGTGAGCCGCTGCCGGTCGAAAAAATCGAAGGCGCGCTGCAAGCTGCCCTCGACGATCTGTCGGTGAATAACTGGGAAGCCGCCGCTACCGGCATCATGACCACTGACACCCTGCCAAAGGGTGCCAGCCGCCAGTTCCAGCATGATGGCGTGACCATCACCGTCACCGGCATCAGCAAAGGCGCGGGCATGATCCGCCCGAACATGGCGACCATGCTCGGCTACATTGCCACCGACGCCAAAGTCTCCCGCGACGTGCTGCAAAACCTGCTGCTGGACGGCGCCAACAAGTCGTTCAACCGCATCACCATCGACGGCGACACCTCGACCAACGACTGCTGCATGCTGATCGCCACCGGTCAGGCAGCACTGCCGGAAATCACCGAAGCCAGCGGTCCGCTGTTCGCTTTGCTGAAGCAAGCGGTGTTCGAAGTCTGCATGGACGTGGCCCAGGCCATCGTGCGCGACGGCGAAGGCGCGACCAAGTTTGTCACCGTGGAAGTCAACGGCGGTGGCAATCACCAGGAGTGCCTGGACGTCGGTTACACCGTGGCCCACTCGCCGCTGATCAAGACTGCGTTGTTCGCCTCCGACCCGAACTGGGGCCGCATTCTGGCCGCCGTGGGCCGTGCCGGCGTACCGAACCTGGACGTGAGCAAGATCGACGTATTCCTCGGTGACGTGTGTATCGCCAGCCGTGGCGCTCGCTCTGCCACCTACACCGAAGCCCAGGGCGCGGCGGTGATGCAGCAGGAAGAAATCACCATTCGCATCGAGCTGGGTCGCGGCGATTGCAGCGAAACCATCTGGACCACTGACCTGTCCCACGAATATGTGAAGATCAACGCTGAGTACCGTACGTAAGACTGCGTCGACCCTATCGCGGGCAAGCCCGCTCCCACAGGTTCAGCGGTGTGCACAAACTTTGTTTGCGGCGCGATCCCTGTTGGAGCGAGGCTTGTCCGCGAAGACGGACCACCAGATGCTAAAGATTCTGGCTTGTACTCCTATCAAAAGGTCCCGAACATGAGCCTCCACCTGATCATCGGCGACAAACTGTATTCCTCCTGGTCCCTGCGCGCCGCACTGGCCCTCGACCTGACCGGCGTGTCCTACACCGAAGAACTGATCAAGCTGAACCAGCCGGACACTCGCGAGCGCGTGCTCAAGCATTCGCCGACCGGGAAAGTCCCGCTGCTGAAAACCGGACACGGCACCGTTGCCGATTCCCTGGCGATTGCCGAGTACCTGGCCGAACAATTTCCCGATGCCAGCCTGTGGCCCAAAGACACTGCCGCCCGTGCCCAGGCGCGTTCGGCGTGCGCGCAGATGCACAGCGGTTTTTTCGCCATGCGCGGCAACATGCCGTTCGACCTGAGCCACGATGCGCCACTGTCGCCGACCCCACCTGAGGTTCAGGCTGAAATCGAGCGCATGCTGGCGTTGTGGGCTGAATGTCGCGCCGTCGCGACTGAAACCGGCCCGTTCCTGTTTGGCGGTGCGACCCTGGCCGATGCGTTTTTTGCACCGATCGCCGTACGCCTGCGCACCTATCAGGTAAAACTGCCCGAGGCCGACGCGGCCTATGTCGAAACCATCTACCAATGGCCAGCCTTCAAGGCTTGGCGGAAGGCGGGTCTGGAGGAAATAGAGCGGTGAAACGAGTCCATGTAGCAGCCGCGGTTATCCGCGATAGCAACGGCAAAATCCTCATTGCCCGCCGTGCCGACACCCAGCATCAGGGCGGTTTGTGGGAGTTCCCCGGTGGCAAGGTCGAGGATGACGAATCCGTCGAAATGGCCCTGGCTCGCGAGCTTCACGAAGAGTTGGGCATTGTGGTCAATACCGCGCGGCCGATGATCAAGGTCCGCCACGATTACCCGGACAAGCAGGTGTTGCTGGATGTCTGGGAAGTCTCGGCGTTTACCGGCGAACCCCATGGCGCCGAAGGTCAGCCTTTGGCCTGGGTGACTGCGCGGGAGCTGGTGGATTACGAATTTCCGGCCGCCAACCAGCCGATCGTCGCTGCTGCTCGCTTGCCCGGCGACTACCTGATCACCCCGGACGGCCTGGAAACCCCGGCTTTGCTGCGCGGTATCCAGAAAGCCATCGCTGGCGGCATCAAGCTGATTCAATTGCGCGCACCCAACGGCTACGACCCGCAATACCGCGATCTGGCGGTGGACGCGGCGGGGCTGTGTGCCGGCAAGGCGCAGTTGATGATCAAAGGGCCGTTTGAATGGCTGGGGGACTTTCCGTCCGCCGGTTGGCACATCACGTCGGCGCAGTTGCGCAAGTACGCGGCGGCCGGGCGCCCGCTACCAGCGTCGCGCTGGTTGGCAGCGTCCTGCCACAACGCTGAAGAACTGGCGCTGGCCGAGCAGATGGGCGTGGACTTCGTGACCCTGTCGCCGGTACAGCCGACACAGACTCATCCGGATGCGTTGCCATTGGGTTGGGAGCAGGCTTCGACTTTGATTGAGGGCTTCAGCAAACCGGTGTTTTTGCTCGGTGGGGTGGGCCCGGCAGAGCGGCAGAAAGCCTGGGAAGCGGGAGCACAGGGTGTGGCAGGGATTCGGGCGTTTTGGCCTGAAGCCTGATTCTGCGGTGTTGCTGCTGGCGCCATCGCGGGCAAGCCCGCTCCCACAGTGGTTCGTGGTGGACACAGATTTGTGTACGACGCTGATCCCTGTGGGAGCGGGCTTGCCCGCGATGGCGTCTTTGGACGCGCCGACTAAACGTGGGGTTTCGCTGCCGCTTGCCACAAAATCTCGGCAATCCCCTGACGCTTGGCAATCAACCTCGCCGCCACAAACAACAAATCCGATAACCGATTGATATACGCCAGACCAACCCCGGCCAGCGGCTCGATTGCATTCAACTGCTGACAGCGCCGTTCGGCACTGCGCGCCAGGCAGCGGCATACGTGGGCTTGGGCAATCAGCGCCGAACCGCCGGGCAGAATGAAATTCTCCAGCGGCCCCAACTCTTCATTCCACACATCGATCGCCGCTTCCAGGCGCTCGATTTCTGCCGTGTTCAGTGCCTGATAAACCGGCATCGCCAGTTCACCACCCAGGTCGAACAACCGATGTTGGCAGGGCGCCAACACCTCGATTACTTCGTTCAACCCCGGGTACGTATCACTTTGCGCCGCCAATCCGGCCAACAGCACACCCACCTGGCTGTTCAGCGTATCGACTTCGCCAATGGCTTCGATTCGCGGATGGTCCTTGGGCACCCGGCGGCCATCGCCGAGCCCGGTTTCGCCTTTGTCGCCAGTGCGGGTGTAAATCTTCGACAAGCGAAAGCCCATGGTTACCTCGACAGCTGATTGAGTTCTTGAGAGACCACCGGAGTGCCCGACAACGGCAGGCGCAAGGTGAAACAGGTACCTTGGCCCGGCGTCGATTGCACTTCCATCTGGCCTTTGTGGTTGTTGGTGATGATGAAGTACGAGACCGAGAGCCCAAGGCCGGTGCCCTGACCGATTTCCTTGGTGGTGAAGAACGGCTCGAACGTGCGTTTGCGCACGTTCTCGCTCATGCCGATGCCGTTGTCCTCGACCTGAATTTCCGCCCACGGCGGATTCAGTTTTGTACGCAGAATGATCCGCCCCGGTTCGCGATCGTCTGTGCGCTGGTGAATGGCTTGCGCGGCGTTTTTCAGCAGGTTGAGCAGCACTTGTTCCAGTTCGTTGGCGGTGCCGGGCACCGGGCCCAGTGCCGGATCGAACTGCCGAATGATCGCCTGCCCCTTGAAGTCGAAACCGATAGCCAGGTCGAAGTCGTTGCCGGCAATTTCCACCGCTTGATCGATCAGCGCCGGTAAATCGCACGGGGCCATCTGCCGGGTGCTGCGGCGGCTGAAGCTGAGCATGTGCGTCACGATTTTTGCCGCCCGGGCGCCGGCCTGTTGAATGCCATCGAGTAATTTCGGCACTTCACGCGCTTGCAGGTACTGGTTGACTGTTTCCAGTTCGATGCCCAGTTGCTCGGCCTGTTCGAGGTTTTTCGGCAGATCGGGTGACAGGCGCCGACGAATGTTCTGCACGTTGTGCAGGATTGCGCCCAGTGGATTATTGATCTCATGAGCCATGCCGGCCGCGAGGCCGCCGACCGAGAGCATTTTTTCCGACTGCACCATCATTTCTTCCAGGGACAGACGCTGAGTGATGTCATCGATCCGGATCACCACGCCGCGCCCGGCACCGCCCATCAACGGGTAGAACGTCAGGGCGTAATGCTTGGACTCATCGTCCTTGAGCCAGGTAACGCGTTCGATCTTGGCCACAGTGTGTTGCTCGACGGTTTGCCTGAGCTGCGGCAGGAACGGTTTGAGCGGTTCGAAGGCGAGGAAGATCGGCTGGTTCAAGGCTTCGTCGAGACGCGTGCCGGACAGGGCGCTGGCTTCCTGATTCCACTGGGTCACGTAGAGCTGCTCGTCGAGGGCGATCAGTGCCGACGGCATGGAGTCGATGATGCTGTTGAGGTAGTTCTGGAAACCGGTGAGTTTCTTTTCGATCTTGCTGCGCACCTGAACTTCCAGTTCCAGCTTGCGGTTGGTGTGACGGGTTTCTTCGGCCAGCCCCTGGGCCTGATCGTAAGCGGCTTGGGAGTCGTCGCGGGCACGCTTGAGCTGCTGCTCCCGGGCTTCGATGCGCGAGAGCATGGTGTTGAACGCTTCGGCGAGGCTACCGATTTCGTCGTGGTTGCCGCGAGAGGCACGCAAGGCATAGTTCTCTTCCCGGGTGACTTGCCGGGACAACTCTTCGAGCTGATGGATCGGCCGGGTAATCAGGCGTTTGATCTGCCGGGCAATCACCAGCCACAACAGCACGCTGAAGATCAGAATCCCCAGGCTGGCGGTCAGGGTCCCGGTGTAGAACGCCATCGGCAACTCGCTGCTGGCCACCAGCAGCAAGTGCCCCGGCGCAACGCCGGGACGGGGCAGGGTAATCACTTGATTGCTGCGAAACTCCGTGGCTTGCCACGCTTCGAGGTGCCGGTAGTGCTCCGGCAGGTTCAGCTTGTCGCCGTGTTGCAATTGCGCCAGACGCACGCCTTTACCGTCATAGAGCGCTGCTGCACGCAGCGGCGTATAGCTGCTGAGTTCGTTGAGCAGGCGCTCGGCGGTTTGCGGCGACTTCAGGGCTTCGGAGATCAGGCTCGGGTTGGACACCAGTCGGCCGATGGTCTGCAAGGCCTGGGGGGCCATGCTTTCCTGGGAGATGTAATAGGCGGCGCTGATAAAGGTCAGGTTGGCGACCAGTAAAACGGTGGTCAACAGCACCAGCAGGGCGGCCAGCAGTTTCTGGCCGACTGGAAGGTTTTCAAGGCGCTGGCGCAATGGCATCAGGTTCATCGCTGAAAAGGAACAAGTGGCCAGCGTAGCCGCTGCTCAGTCGCTGGGCAATCCAAGGCTGCGCAGATGGGTGATCAAGCGCTGCTGCAATTGATTGAGGTGGGGCAGGTTCAACTGATGCCGCGACGCGACTTTGCAGGCATGGCCCAACAGGTAGCTGATTTCGGTGCGGCGCTGATTCGCGACGTCCTGGTACATCGAGGAGAAATTGGCCGCGGTGGCCTGGATCACCCGTTCGACTTCCTCCCGGAGATTTTCCGCCGCTGCGGGCTGGCCGCAGCGCTCAAGCAGCTCGGTGAGCTCGGCGCACAGGGTGGCGACTTCGCAATGATGTTGCTGCAAACCGCCGTTGCGGCATTCGTGCAGCACGGTCAGCGGGTTGATCGCACAATTGAGCGCCAGTTTTCGCCACAGCCTTGTGAGGATGTCCGTGCTCCACTCATGAGGAATACCGGCGGCGCTCAAGTCCTCCAGCCAGATCGGCGCCACCGGGTGGCCGGCATCCCCCAGCCAGGTGTAGCCATGACCGGCGAACACCACACGCCAATCACCATCGCGAAATGCGCCTTCGGTGCTGGAGGCGAAGATGCAGCGCGCCTGAGGCACCTGCGCGGCAACCGCGTCCTGACTGCCGAGGCCGTTCTGCAGCAGGATCAGTTCGGCGTCGGGTGTCAGCCGGTGAGCGAGCCGGGCTACGGCTTCTTCGGCGTCGTAGGCTTTGCAGGCCACCAGCAGACGGCTGATAGGCTCGTCGCTGTCGGCTGTTTCGCCGGGCACCGGATACAGCTGCGCTTCGCCATGTTCGACCAGCGTCAGCCCGCCAGCCGTCTGATAGGCCTGTAAGCGTGTCGCGTCCCGCACGATCAGCCTGACCGGAACGTCAGCCCGCGCCAGACGTGTGGCCCAAAGGGTGCCGAGGCTGCCGGCGCCCAAAATATGCCAAGGGGTAGACATCAGCTTTTTGCCCGGTTTGTCGCTGGCATGTGAGGCTCGCAGTATCGGTTGGAAAAGACCCGTTATAATGAGCCCGATTTTAACCGCAAGCCAAGCGCGCTCCTTCGTTATCGAGCGTGCCTTTTTATTGGAGAGATTACATGCCGTCGTTCGACGTGGTATCCGAACTGGACAAACACGAAGTCACCAACGCGGTCGAGAACGCCGTCAAGGAACTCGATCGTCGTTATGACCTGAAAGGCAAAGGCACCTTCGAGTTCAAGGAAAAGGACCTGACCGTCAACCTGACCGCGGAAGCCGATTTCCAGCTCGAAGCGATGATCGAGATCCTCAAGCTGGCCCTGGTCAAGCGCAAGATCGACGTGCAGTGCCTTGAAGTCAAGGATGCCTACGCGTCGGGCAAGTTGATGAAGCAGGAAGCGGTCCTCAAGGAAGGCATCGACAAAGAGCTGGCGAAGAAAATCGTCGCTCACGTCAAAGACGCCAAGCTCAAGGTCCAGGCCGCCATTCAGGGCGAGCAAGTGCGTATTACCGGCAAGAAGCGTGACGATTTGCAGGAAGCCATCGCGGCCCTGCGCGCCAAGACGTTCGACATGCCACTGCAGTTCAATAACTTCCGCGACTGACTTTTCAAGCGGGAACCTCTTGGCGTTTTCGACGTCCGAGGCCCAAGCAACGGCAGAAACGACTGGGTCCTCACGGGTTTGGTCTTTCTGCCGCTCATTTTTTGCGTGCCGGGTAGCCGGAAATCAGGAGAAAAAAGATGGATTTGAATGCTGAAGTGGACAACCTGGTCAAGGCATCCCAAGCCTGGATTCCGATGATCATGGAATACGGCAGCCGCGTGCTGCTGGCGGTGATTACCCTGGCCGTCGGCTGGTGGCTGATCAACAAAGTCACGCAAAAGCTTGGCGGCCTGCTGGCGTTGCGTAACGCCGACCTGGCGCTGCAAGGTTTCATCAGCAGCTTGGCGAACATCATCCTCAAGGTTCTGTTGATCGTCAGCGTGGCCTCGATGATCGGTGTCGAAACCACGTCGTTCGTCGCCGCCATCGGTGCCGCCGGCCTGGCAATCGGTCTGGCCTTGCAGGGCAGCCTGGCGAATTTCGCCGGCGGCGTGCTGATTCTGTTGTTCCGCCCGTTCCGCATCGGTGACTGGATCGAAGCCCAAGGTGTTGCCGGTACTGTCGACAGCATCCAGATCTTCCACACCGTACTGCGTACCGGCGATAACAAAACCATCATCGTGCCTAACGGCAATCTGTCGAACGGCATCATCACCAACACCAACCGTCAACCGACTCGCAAAGTGGTATTTGATGTGGGTGTGGATTACGAGGCGGACTTGCAGAAGGCCCGCGAAGTGTTGCTGAACCTGGCCAAAGATCCGCGTGTATTGGCTGAGCCGGCACCGGAAGCCGTAATTTCTACGCTGGGTGACAGTTCGATCACTGTTTCCCTGCGGGTGTGGGTGAAGACCGCCGACTATTGGAATGTGATGTTCATGTTTAACGAACAATCCCGTGATCGACTGAAAACAGCCGGTATCGATATTCCGTTTCCGCAGCGAGTTATTCGTATGGTTCAGGAGACTGTGCCGCAATAACGTCTCGGATATAACCTGGCGATGAGGTCAGGTTTAAACTAGTTAGCTTGCTATTTAAGAAGTTGTGTTGGCGCTGAGTATGTAGTGGATACAAAAAAACCGCTCACCTGGAATCAGGTAAGCGGTTTTTGTTTGTTGCTGGTGTAGCTATCGTACTACCGCTGAATTACAAGATGCTCAGTGGGTACTCGATGATTACACGGGTGTCGTAGTTGTCAGATGCATAGCCGCTGTAAGCGCCGTTCGAGCGATAGTTGGCGAAACGTACGCGGAACGACAGGTCTTTGGCTGGACCTTCTTGCATAACGTACTTGGACTCAACGTTCCACTCGTTTTCCTTGCCTTCGCCCAGACCGTTGGTGGTGATGTGATCACCCATTACGTAACGGGTCATGAAGCTCAGGCCCGGTACACCGTAGGTCTTCATGTTCAGGTCGTAGCGAGCCTGCCAGGAGCGCTCGTCGCGACCTACGAAGTCGGAGATCTGAATGGAGTTGGCTACAAAGATAGTGCTGTTGCCGTCAACGCCATAGTAGTAAGCGTTGTCGCCGCTGGAGCGTTGGTGAGCAACGGTGAACTTGTGGGCGCCGATGCTATAGGCAGCGGCCAGGGACCACAGATTGTTGTCTACGCCGAGGGTGCCGTCGCCAATGGCGTCAACCTGATCGCCGCGGTCATCGCCTTTGGTTTTATAACCGTTGAAGTCGAAGTTCAGGGACTGATCGTCGTTGATTGGCAGGGTGTAGTTCAGGTTGACGTAGTATTTTTTGAAGTAGTCTTCAGCATCCGACGCAGCCACAGCACCGGTGAAGTTATCAGTGAAAGAGTAGCTGGCACCGAAGATGTTGATGCCGTTGCTCAGGCCTTTGCCGTGATTACCATCTTCATCTGGCAGGCCGCCGATGCTGTCGCGAGCCATGCCGGTTTGTTTGCTCAGAGCGGTGAAGCGACCGGCGGTCAGTTCCAGGCCTTTGATCTCTTTGGAAGTGATCAGGGTACCGGTAGCAACTTCTGGCAGCATACGGCTGTCGTCAGTAGCGAATACTGGGCTGGCAACAAACTGCTGGCCGTATTTCAGCACGGTGTCGGAAAGACGCAGTTTTACTGCACCGCCAATCTTGCCCTGGGATTTTTCAGGGTTGTTATCGCTATCGACTGCGAACAGACCGGTACCACGGTGGCCCGAACCGCCGTCAAGTTTGACCGCGCCCATTGCCATGGCATCGAGACCGAAGCCTACTGTGCCTTGAGTGAAGCCCGACTCGTAAGTGAGCAACTGGCTGATACCGGACTCCTGACGATAGCCGGAGTCTGCGTTGTTACGTGCACCGTTCTTGAAATCACGGTTCATGTACTCAAAACGGGTTTTGAGTTTCAAGCTCTGGTCGCCGAAGAAACCCTTGGAGTCATCTTGAGAAGACGCCACTGCGAACTGAGAGGTACCAGCTGCAACAGCCAGTGCGATCATGCTCCACTTCATCACGCGCATCGTGATTTGCTCCTTTGGTTTTTAGAAGAGTACTGCCGTCCCGCCTGTTTTATTATCCGGGCGGCTCTTTCTTTTTGTGTCGGCGCAAACTTATATCACGCCGACCATGTTGGCGATACTTGCGCATCTAACCTTTCAGCTTCTTTACGACCCTGTCGCAAATGGCTGGGTAGATGTCGCAAATTCACAATCCCGACGCAATCGGACTGACAACTTCAGCGTTGTTTTCCATAGCTTGAGCATCGGTAAAAAAGAGTCCCTGGTCCTGCACTTGAATCTCCATCGGGCAATCCTGCCACTGTTTTTATTGGCCTTAAGGCTTCCACTTCCAGCGGACGCCTTATAGACGATATAGGTGTGAATGCAACAAGCGTGCACAAATCGGAATTCTGTTGCTGTTTTTTTCCAAAGGCTTGCCTGCTGCTGTAAAAACCCCATAAAACCGGGGGGTTCAAGCTCGTTTTACTTGGGCTTGACGCCATGCTTCGCATCGTGTTTACCACATCGAACTGATGGGGGCGACAACCAAAAACGTTACCGGTTCACCCCGCCAGTGAGTAGTTAGCGGATGCTGACGCACTGAGCGTAGACGCGTTGTGCTGTTTTGGTGCAAAAAATTTCAATTGCTGTACCGAATTCACACAGTGTCGCTTTGTGGTCGAATCGAACAGCCCATTGTTTATCGGTCATTTCGGCATTTTTTGTGCGGCGGCTGGTTCTGTCATGGTGCATGCCGAATCAAAATGGCTCATGTCGGGGCGCCCGGAGGACGCTGCAGGCGGCAGTTCGTCGTGAAGCGCGTGGCATTCGCAGGTATGCTGCCGTCCTGTCGCTTGGTGCCGCCGTCTTTTGGTATGGGCGCTAAGCTGAAAAAAGATGACCAGAGGGGAGTGCGCGCTGTGTTCGCTTTAGATCCACGACTTCAACAAGACACATTACCGATCGGCGATTTCCCGCTCTGTCGGTTGCTGTTGTCCAATGATTCGAACTACCCGTGGTTCATCCTCGTGCCACGCCGCGAGGATATCAGTGAGATATTTCAGTTAGATGTCGCAGATCAACAGCAGCTGTGGCAGGAAACGACCGCGCTGGCGGAAATGCTCAAGGACTCATTCGATGCGGACAAGTTGAACGTCGCGGCCTTGGGTAATGTAGTCAGTCAGTTGCACATGCATGTGATTGTGCGCAAGCGTGAGGACGCCGCTTGGCCAGCTCCGGTCTGGGGCAAGCAGCAGGCTTTACCCTACAGTCCGGAGCAGATCGCGACGATTCGCGAACGGCTGCGCCTGGTGTTGACCGATGATTTCACGTTTCTGGAGGGTTGAGTCATGAGCCTGGAAGAACGCGTTACCGATCTGGAAAGCCAGTTGGCATTTCAGGATGACACCATCCAGGCATTGAGTGATGTGCTGGCGACGCAGCAGCGCGCAGTGGAACGCCTGCAACTGCAAATGGCCGCATTGCTCAAGCGGCAAGAGGAAATGGCCGGTCAGTTCGAGTCCTTCGAAGAAGAGGCGCCACCGCCGCATTACTGAGCCACATGAGTGAGCTACGTTAGAGAAAAGCAGGTCATAAAAAAAACCACGAACAGCCTGGGCTGTTCGCGGTTTTTTTTAGCCTTGGAGTCAGCGACGCGGCAGGGCGGCGATCACATCTTCGGCTTGCAGGCCTTTGTCACGGTTCATGACAGAGAACTCCACGCGCTGGCCTTCGACCAGAACACGGTGGCCTTCACCGCGAATTGCCCGGAAGTGCACAAAAATATCATCACCGGAATCACGGGAAATAAAGCCGAAGCCTTTGGAGGTGTTGAACCATTTAACGGTGCCAGTATCGCGGTTGCTCATGTCATAGCTTGGCGAAGCGGCGGCCGGTGAAGATTTGTAGAAGCTGACGGCCAGGTGCAGAAAAATGGCGATCAGGGCAACGACCAGACTGAACAGAACGGCAGGTTGACCGGCGATGACAGGCATCGGGGCGATCAGCGTCAGGGTTTGCAGCACGACAGCCAGAACCAGCAGGGCGCTGACCAGGTTTTGCAGTTGATGACGCGGGCCTTTGTTCCAGTATGGGATAACAGGTGCAAGGGTGAGGTTGAGCAGGCCGAAAAAGGCCAGGTACAGCGCATCAGGTTGTTGCAGGTAAGGTACCGCTTCGGATCGCAGGCTAGGGATGAAGGACAGCAGCAGGGCTGCTGCGCCCATTAGCAGGTGGACGATTTTCAACATTTTGATTAACTCACGTTAAGACGGATCACAAGGAAGAGCTGATGGAGCACGGTTCGCTTCAGAACAATAAGAGGCGTTGGACACGTACCCGGTATCAGCCTATGCGCAACCCCCGGAAAATAGGCGGTAGCGACACACTGCCTATTTAACAGCAAAGCCCGCGGCTACTCAAATCAGGCAGTCCAGCGGTGCTTTCCACTGGCCGGTGTGCGAATGACGCTTGCTGAGTGTTGTTCGCGCGCAGTGTTCCTCGGATCTTTTGCCTTTTCATTGAGTGATGTTGCGTCAGTTCTTGTGGGAAAACGTCCGGCCTAGGACGTGCTCCATGATCTCCCCTCCGTTGTTGGCTTATCCTACGTTGATGGTCATAAAGTCATCTGGATATGCCTGTGCGCCTGCGCTTTTATAAGGAAACGGAATATGACTCTTATAAGCAGCAAGGATGGCAAAGGAGTGTCAACGGTATGGTTCATGAAGACAGGCGAAACGAGGGGAGGGTCGGTCCACTCAAGGACGTAAGGATTGATTCATTAGTCAGCGAATTCGATATTGGCCTGGCCCAGCCATTGTCCCGGTCAGTGCGTTTGAATGGCTTTGCGACCTGTTTGCGGCTGGAGCAGGTCTATTGGGATATTTTGGGTGATATGGCCAAGGTCAATTGCTGCTCGGTCAGTGCGCTGTTGTCCCACGTGGATCGCGAAGTGCATCTGCGTCATGGCGGGGTGAAGAACTTCACCGGGCTGGTGCGCGTGGTCTGCGTCGTGCACAGCCTGAAGGAGGGAAGTTGCCTCGTCATGGCTTAGCGGTTGGTGGTTGATCGGGTCGAGTGTCGGTCTGTGCAGTCTTACGGCTGCACAGGCTGCATTTAATGGATATAATCCCGCCCTTTGCCGCAAAGCCCAGCATGCGCGGTAGCAATCTGATCGCCGAGACAACCCCCATGCCGATGTACGACTATCAATGTGCTTCCTGTGGTCATCAGTTGGAAGCCATTCAAAAGATCAGCGCAGCACCGCTGGTCGACTGCCCTGCCTGCCAGGCGCCAGAGCTTAAAAAGATGCTGTCCATGCCGGGCTTCCGCCTCAGCGGCACCGGCTGGTACGAAACCGACTTCAAGACCGGTTCCAAGAAGAATCTGGCCGGTGGCGACAAAGCTGACTAGGGTCTAGCGCCCGGGCTGAATGACACGCGTGAGCTCTTGCATCATCTGGCACCTTGTTTAAGTGTGGGGGTGCGGCAAGACCTCCAACCGAATTTCGAATTACGAGAAGTGAAACCACTACCATGATGCGCAGCCATTATTGCGGCCAACTGAACGAAAGCCTGGAAGGCCAGGAAATTACCCTTTGCGGATGGGTTCACCGTCGCCGTGACCACGGTGGGGTGATTTTCCTCGATATCCGTGATCGTGACGGTCTGGCTCAGGTGGTGTTCGACCCGGACCGCGCTGAATCCTTCGCCGCCGCCGATCGCGTGCGCAGCGAATATGTGGTGAAGATCACCGGCAAGGTTCGCCTGCGTCCGGCCGGTGCCACCAACGCCAACATGGCGTCGGGCATGATCGAAGTGCTGGGCTACGAGCTGGAAGTGTTGAACGAAGCGGAAACCCCGCCGTTCCCGCTCAACGAGTTCTCCGACGTCGGCGAAGAAACCCGCCTGCGTTATCGCTTCCTCGACCTGCGTCGCCCGGAAATGCTCGAGAAGCTGCGTCTGCGTTCGCGCATGACCACCAGCATCCGTCGCTTCCTGGACGAGAACGGCTTCCTCGATGTCGAAACGCCGATTCTGACCCGCGCCACGCCAGAAGGCGCTCGCGACTACCTGGTGCCGAGCCGTACTCACGCAGGTAGCTTCTTCGCCTTGCCGCAATCGCCACAGCTGTTCAAGCAGCTGCTGATGGTGGCCGGCTTCGACCGTTACTACCAGATCGCCAAGTGCTTCCGCGACGAAGATCTGCGCGCCGACCGTCAACCTGAATTCACCCAGATCGATATCGAGACCAGCTTCCTCGATGAAAAAGAGATCATGGGCATCACCGAACAAATGATCCGCAACCTGTTCAAGGAAGTGCTGGACCTGGAGTTCGGCGACTTCCCGCACATGACCTTCGAAGAGGCCATGCGTCGTTACGGTTCCGACAAGCCGGACCTGCGTAACCCGCTGGAACTGGTTGACGTTGCCGATCAACTGAAAGAAGTCGACTTCAAGGTGTTCAGCGGCCCTGCCAACGACCCGAAATGCCGCGTTGCCGCTCTGCGCGTTCCAGGCGCGGCAAGCATGCCGCGCAGCAAGATCGACGACTACACCAAGTTCGTCGGCATCTACGGTGCCAAGGGCCTGGCGTACATCAAGGTCAACGAGCGCGCCAAAGGCGTCGAAGGTCTGCAATCGCCGATCGTCAAGAACATCCCTGAAGCCAACCTCAATGTGATCCTTGATCGCGTTGGTGCGGTTGACGGCGACATCGTGTTCTTCGGTGCTGACAAAGCCAAGATCGTCAGCGAAGCCCTGGGCGCGCTGCGGATCAAGGTCGGTCACGATCTGAACCTGCTGACCTGCGAGTGGGCCCCGATGTGGGTCGTCGACTTCCCGATGTTCGAAGAAAACGACGACGGCAGCTTCACCGCGTTGCACCACCCGTTCACCGCGCCGAAGTGCACCCCGGAAGAATTGGAAGCCAACCCGGCAGCCGCGCTGTCCCGTGCCTACGACATGGTCCTGAACGGCACCGAGCTGGGTGGCGGTTCGATCCGTATCCACCGCAAGGAAATGCAACAGTCGGTGTTCCGTCTGCTGGGTATCAGTGAAGCGGAACAGGAAGAGAAATTCGGCTTCCTGCTCGACGCCCTGAAATACGGCGCGCCGCCGCACGGTGGCCTGGCCTTCGGTCTGGACCGTCTGGTGATGCTGATGACCGGCGCCCAGTCGATCCGTGAAGTGATCGCCTTCCCGAAAACCCAGAGCGCTGCCTGCGTCATGACTCAGGCTCCGGGTCTGGTGGATGCCAAGGCATTGCGCGAACTGCACATTCGTCTGCGCGAAACGCCAAAGGCTGAGTAAGACTGACCTTGTGGGCGCATCTTCGGATGCGCCCCTTCTTTATAGATAGGGTCGAGATTTTTTTTTGCTGGCTGGCGCATCATGGCGTGGCGGGCAATGTTTCAAAGATAATTCGGAGCGAGTTATGGCGGGTCATTCCAAGTGGGCGAACATCAAGCACCGCAAAGAACGTCAGGATGCCAAGAAGGGCAAGATTTTCACCAAGTGGATTCGTGAACTGACGGTTGCTGCTCGTCAGGGGGGCGGTGATCCGGGCTCCAACCCGCGTTTGCGTCTGGCGCTGGATAAAGCGCTGGGTGCGAACATGAGCCGCGACATCATCGACCGCGCGGTTGCTCGCGGTGCCGGTGCCGCCGATACCGACGACATGGTCGAACTGACCTACGAAGGTTACGGCCCGGGCGGTGTGGCGGTGATGGTCGAATGCATGACCGACAACCGCAACCGCACCGCAGCCGCTGTTCGCCATGCGTTCAGCAAGTGCGGCGGCAACCTCGGCACCGACGGTTCGGTGGCCTACCTGTTCGAGCGCAAGGGGCAAATTTCCTTCGCGCCAGGTGTTGATGAGGATGCGCTGATGGAAGCGGCCATGGAGGCCGACGCCGATGACGTGGTAACCCACGAAGACGGCTCGATCGACGTGTTCACCTCGTTCGCCGGCTTCTATTCCGTGCGCAACGCTTTGGAGGCTGCTGGCTTCAAGGGCGATGACGCGGAAATCGTCATGCTGCCGACCACCAGTGCCGAACTGGACCTGGAAGGCGCCGAGAAGGTACTGAAGCTGATCGACATGCTTGAAGACCTGGACGACGTGCAAAACGTGTATTCCAACGCCGACATTCCAGAGTCGGTGGCCGCACAGCTCGGATAAGGGCGACTAAGATTCAGTGTGGGAGCTGGCTTGCCTGCGATGGCGGCGTGTCAGGCTACATCATTGTTTGATGTGCCTACGCCATCGCAGGCAAGCCAGCTCCCACATTTGTTATTCGCTGTATTGAATATCGTGCTCTTACCTAACCCGCAGGCGTTATGACTTTAATTCTTGGTATCGACCCCGGTTCGCGTATCACCGGTTATGGCGTGGTACGTGATACCGGGCGTGGCTGCGTGTACGTGGCGTCGGGCTGCATTCGCACGGGCTCCGGCGAGCTGCATGAGCGCCTGCAAATCGTCTATCGGGGCGTGCGTGAAGTCATTCAGACCTACGGCCCGGTGACCATGGGCATTGAAAAAGTCTTCATGGCGCGCAATGCCGACTCCGCCCTCAAGCTCGGTCAGGCCCGCGGCGCAGCCATCGTGGCCGGTGCCGAGGAAAGCCTGGAAATCGCCGAATACACCGCGACCCAGGTCAAACAGGCGGTGACCGGCACCGGCGGGGCGAACAAAGAACAAGTGCAAATGATGGTCATGCACATGCTGAAATTGACCAGCAAGCCGCAAATCGATGCTTCGGATGCCCTGGCCATCGCGATTTGCCACGCTCACACCCGTTCCAGCCTGTTGCCTCATGGTCTGGGTACAGCACGCAGTCGTGGCGGGCGCCTGCGTCTCTGATAGCATCAGCAATCATTTTTTATGGAATGAGGGTTTTGCGCCTGTGTTGTCGGCGCAAAACCCTCGTTCTGTCAGTCGCCAGCACTGATCTGGCCAAGGCTCAAGGATCTGAAACGTGATTGGACGCTTGCGCGGCACTTTGGCTGAGAAACAGCCGCCGCACCTGATTCTGGATGTAAACGGTCTGGGGTATGAGCTGGAAGTACCCATGACCACGCTTTATCGTTTGCCGTCGGTCGGTGAACCGCTGACCTTGCACACCCATTTGGTCGTACGCGAAGACGCGCAGTTACTCTATGGCTTCTTTGGCAAGCGCGAGCGAGACTTTTTTCGCGAGTTGATCCGTCTCAATGGTGTGGGGCCGAAACTGGCGCTGGCCTTGATGTCGAGCCTGGAGGTCGACGAGCTGGTTCGTTGCGTGCAGTCGCAGGATACTTCGGCGCTGACCAAGGTGCCGGGCGTGGGCAAGAAGACGGCCGAGCGTTTGCTGGTGGAACTCAAGGACCGCTTCAAAGCGTGGGAAACCGTACCGGCGATGTTCGCGTTGGTGCCAAACCAGCCGGGTGGGCCAGATGCGCCTCCGGTCGCCACCGCCGAAAATGACGCGGTCAGCGCGCTGATTTCCCTGGGCTACAAGCCGCAGGAGGCCAGCAAGGCGATTTCCGCGATCAAGGAGAAAGGTTTGAGCAGTGAAGACATGATTCGTCGTGCCCTTAAGGGAATGATCTAAGTGATTGAAGCTGATCGTCTGATCGCCGCCACGGGAGGTCCCCGTGACCGCGAGGAAGTCCAGGACCGGGCGATTCGTCCCGTCAGCCTGGCCGAATACATTGGCCAGCCGACCGTTCGCGAGCAAATGGAGTTGTTCATCCAGGCCGCGCGCGGGCGCAATGAATCCCTGGATCACACGCTGATTTTCGGCCCTCCGGGCTTGGGTAAAACCACCCTGGCCAACATCATTGCCCAGGAAATGGGTGTGTCGATCAAAAGCACCTCGGGGCCGGTCCTCGAGCGTCCGGGTGATTTGGCGGCGTTGCTGACCAACCTTGAACCCCATGACGTGCTGTTCATCGACGAGATCCATCGGTTGTCGCCGATCGTCGAAGAAGTGCTGTACCCGGCCATGGAAGATTTCCAGCTCGACATCATGATTGGCGAAGGGCCGGCCGCGCGCTCGATCAAACTCGATCTGCCGCCGTTCACCCTGGTCGGCGCAACCACCCGGGCCGGCATGCTGACCAACCCGTTGCGCGACCGTTTCGGGATCGTCCAGCGTCTGGAGTTCTACAGCACCGCCGACCTGGCAACGATTGTCAGCCGTTCGGCGAACATTCTCGGTTTGCCACTGGACCCGGAAGGCGCCTTCGAAATCGCCCGCCGTGCCCGTGGCACCCCGCGTATCGCCAACCGCTTGCTGCGCCGGGTCCGGGATTTTGCCGAGGTCCGCGCCAAGGGCCACATCACCAAGCCGATCGCCGACCTGGCGCTGAACCTGCTGGATGTCGACGAGCGAGGCTTCGACCATCAGGACCGACGCCTGCTGCTGACCATGATCGAGAAATTCGACGGTGGGCCGGTGGGGGTGGACAGTCTGGCGGCGGCGATCAGCGAAGAACGCCACACCATTGAAGACGTGCTGGAGCCATATTTGATCCAGCAGGGCTATATCATGCGCACTCCGCGGGGGCGGGTGGTCACTCGGCATGCGTACCTGCACTTCGGTTTAAACATCCCGTCACGATTAGGCGAGATGCCCGTGGTAGACGAGTTCCTCGATGCCGTGGACGATTAGTCACCTTTGCGCGCTGATTTATTCGGGGTTTGTGCTGTCCCAGGACCGTACTTTCGCCAGAAAGCCGCGAATCAATGAAAAACAGTTGCCTGGCCGGATTGGCAACCTGAGGAGTAAGCACTAGAGTATGCGCGCGCAAAACGGGCTTGAGCCTTTCGCACATCGTTGTCGCGTTTATTACGAGGACACCGATGCGGGCGGCATCGTGTATTACGTCAATTACCTCAAGTTTATGGAACGGGCTCGAACCGAGCGGCTCCGAGAGCTGGGCTTTGCCCAGTCGGCGCTGGCAGGGGAGGACCTGTTGTTTGTCGTGCATTCCAGCGAAGCGCGTTACCACGCGCCGGCGCGACTGGACGACGAACTGCTGGTAAGCGCTGAAGTAATTGAATTGAACCGGGTCAGCCTGCGCTTCAAGCAGCAAGTCAGGCGGGCTACGGATAATGCGCTGCTCTGCGAAGGGCAGTTTCTGGTGGCCTGTGTGCGCACCAACAGTTTAAAACCCCGGGCCATTCCCGAAGCTCTACGTGCGGCCTTTGCCGACGTGAGCGGCGCGGGTACACACTCAAAGCAGGAGATAAAGCGTGGAAGCTAACGTCGTCGACCATTCCTCCATGTGGAGCCTGGTCAGCAATGCCAGTATTGTGGTGCAACTGGTAATGCTGATCCTGGTAGCCGCATCGGTGACCTCATGGATCATGATTTTTCAGCGCAGCAACTTGCTGCGCGCCGGTCGACGTGCCCTGGAGAGCTTTGAAGAGCGCTTCTGGTCTGGCATCGACCTGTCCAAACTCTACCGTCAGGCCGGTAGCAACCCTGATCCGGATTCGGGCGTCGAGCAGATCTTCCGTGCCGGCTTCAAGGAGTTCTCCCGTCTGCGTCAGCAGGCAGGCGTTGACCCGGAAGCGGTCATGGAAGGCGTGGCCCGTGCCATGCGCGTGGCCATCTCCCGCGAGGAAGAAAAGCTCGAGCAGAGCCTGCCATTCCTCGCCACCGTCGGTTCCGTCAGCCCGTACATCGGTCTGTTCGGTACGGTCTGGGGCATCATGAACTCCTTCCGTGGTCTGGCAACTGCCCAGCAAGCGACCCTGGCCACTGTGGCCCCGGGTATTGCCGAAGCACTGATTGCTACCGCGATCGGTCTGTTCGCCGCCATCCCGGCCGTTATCGCTTACAACCGTTTTGCTGCTCGCAGCGAAACCCTGCTGGGCCGTTACTACACCTTCGCCGACGAATTCCAGGCGATCCTGCACCGCAAAGTGCACACCAGCGAAGAATAAGCAGGTAATTTCCAATGGCTTTAATCGCTCGAGCTCGCAAAAAGCGCAAGCCGGTTGCCGAGATGAACGTGGTGCCTTACATCGACGTGATGTTGGTACTGCTGGTCATCTTCATGGTGACCGCGCCGATGCTCAATCAGGGCGTGAAAGTTGATCTGCCCAAGGTTTCCAGCGAAGCCTTGCCGCAGGACAACAACACTCAGGTCCTGACCATTTCGATCAAGTCTGACAAGACCTACTACTGGAACCTTGGCAGCGAAGTCGACACCGAAAAGCAGCAGGACAAGGCCATGACCTTGCCGCAAATGACTGACGCGGTGACCAAGATCATTCGCGCCGGTACTGAAGGCGGCAAGCGTACCCAGGTATTCATTCGCGGCGACAAGACTGTCGATTACGGCTCCGTCATGGGCGCGATGGGCGGGTTGCAGAAAGCCGGGGTCGGTAATGTTGGCTTGATTACCGAGGCACCCTGATGCAGCAAATGCGAGAGCCGTCCGCCTCGGAAAGCTACTTCTGGCCTAGTGTCTGGGCGATTGTCTTGCACGTGCTGGTTTTCGGCATGCTGTTTGTCAGTTTCGCCTTCACACCGGAGCTGCCGCCGGCCAAGCCGATCGTCCAGGCGACCCTGTACCAGTTGAAATCGAAAAGTCGGGCGACCACCCAAACCAATCAGAAGATTGCGGGTGAAGCGCAGAAATCTGCTGCGCGCCAGACCGAAGTCGAACAGATGGAACAGAAAAAGATCGAGCAGGAAGCGATCAAGGCCGCGGAACAAAAGAAGGAAGATGCGGCTCAAAAAGCCGAAGAATCCAAGAAGGCCGACGAGACGAAGAAAGCGGAAGAGGCAAAAAAGGCTGATGAAGCCAAGAAAGCCGATGAAGCCAAGAAGACCGCCGAAGCCAAAAAGGCCGAAGAGAAACAATTGGCTGATATAGCCAAGAAGAAATCTGAAGAAGAAGCCAAGAAAGCTGCTGAAGAAGAGGCCAAGAAAGCGGCCGCTGAAGAAGCGAAGAAAAAGATCGTCGAAGACGCGAAGAAGAAAGCCGCGGAAGACGCCAAGAAGAAATCTGAAGCTGAAGAGGCGAAGAAGAAAGTCGCCGAAGACGCGAAGAAGAAAGCTGCTGCCGATGCCGCGAAGAAAAAATCGCAGGAAGCGGCACGTAAATCCGTCGATGAGAAAAAGGCTCAGGCCCTGGCAGATTTGCTTTCCGACACGCCGCAGCGTCAGCAGGCCTTGGCCGATGAGCAGGGTGACGAAGTCGCCGGCAACTTCGATGACCTGATTCGCTCGCGTGCTTCTGAAGGTTGGGCGCAGCCACCGTCGGCCCGCAAGGGCATGAAAGTGATCCTGCAAATCAACATGCTGCCTGACGGAACGATCTCCGGCGTATCGGTTGCCCGTTCCAGTGGTGATGTGCCGTTCGACAGTTCAGCGGTAGCGGCGGTAAAAAATATTGGTCGATTGACCGAAATGCAGGGTCTGAAGCCAGCTGATTTCGCACCCTATCGTTCATTCAAGATGACATTCACACCTGAGGATCTAGCCTTGTGAGAAACCTTCTTCGAGGACTGCTTGTAGTCATGTTCTGCTTTGCGGGACTGGCCACGGCAGATGAAAAAAATATCCTGGTCAGCAGTGGTAGCTCCCAGGCAACTCCAATTGCCGTAGTGCCATTCGGTTTCCAGGGTGGCACCGTGCTGCCGGATGACATGGCCGAAATCATCGGTAACGACCTGCGTAACTCGGGTTACTACGCACCGATTCCAAAGCAGAACATGATCAGCCAGCCAAGCCAGGCGAGCGAAATCATTTTCCGTGACTGGAAGGCTGTTGGCGCCCAGTACATTATGGTCGGCAGTATCGTTCCAGCGGGCGGTCGCCTGCAGGTTCAATACGCACTGTTCAACGTCGCCACCGAGCAGCAAGTGCTGACCGGCAGCGTGTCGGGCAGCGTCGATCAACTGCGCGACATGGCGCACTACATCTCCGACCAGTCGTTCGAGAAACTCACCGGTATCAAAGGTGCGTTCTCGACTCGTCTGCTGTATGTGACGGCCGAGCGGTTCTCCGAGAAGAACACTCGCTACACGCTGCAACGTTCGGACTATGACGGTGCCCGTGCCGTGACGCTGCTGCAATCGCGCGAGCCAATCCTGTCGCCGCGTTTTGCACCGGATGGCAAGCGTATTGCCTACGTGTCGTTCGAGCAGAAGCGTCCGCGCATTTTCATGCAGAACATCGACACCGGTCGCCGTGAGCAGATCACCAACTTCGAAGGCCTGAATGGTGCGCCAGCATGGTCGCCGGATGGTCAGCGCCTGGCGTTCGTACTGTCGAAAGACGGCAACCCGGACATTTATGTAATGAACCTGGGTTCGCGTCAGATCAGTCGCGTCACCAACGGTCAAGGCATCAACACCGAACCGTTCTGGGGTAAAGATGGTTCGACCATCTACTTCACCTCCGACCGTGGCGGCAAGCCACAGATCTACAAAACCAGCGCAAGCGGTGGTGGTGCGGAGCGTGTGACCTTTATCGGTAACTACAACGCCAACCCTAAACTGTCGGCCGATGAAAAGACCCTGGTGATGATCCATCGTCAGGAAGGCTTCACCAATTTCAAGGTGGCAGCCCAGGATTTGCAGCGAGGTAGTGTAAAGATCCTCACTGATAGCACTCTGGACGAGTCACCTACTGTTGCGCCCAACGGCACCATGGTAATCTACGCCACCCGCCAGCAGGGCCGGGGAGTCTTGATGCTCGTGTCCATTAATGGACGCGTAAGGCTCCCGCTTCCTACCGCACAAGGCGAAGTCAGAGAACCTTCCTGGTCCCCTTACCTGAACTGACGCGGCGCTACACGTTGTACTTAACACACTGGGGTTCATTAGGAGTTTCACGATGGAAATGCTGAAGTTTGGTAAATTTGCTGCGCTGGCTCTGGCCATGGCTGTAGCTGTAGGTTGCTCGTCCAAAGGCGGCGACAATGCCGGTGAAGGCGCTGTTGATCCAAACGCTGGTTACGGCGCAAACACTGGTGCTGTTGACGGCTCCCTGAGCGAAGAAGCTGCTCTGCGCGCAATCACCACCTTCTACTTCGAATACGACAGCTCGGACCTGAAGCCAGAAGCCATGCGCGCTCTGGACGTTCACGCCAAAGACCTGAAAGCAAACGGCGCTCGCGTTGTTCTGGAAGGCAACACCGACGAACGTGGTACTCGTGAGTACAACATGGCACTGGGCGAGCGTCGTGCGAAAGCCGTTCAGCGCTACCTGGTACTGCAAGGTGTTTCCCCAGCTCAGCTGGAACTGGTTTCCTACGGCGAAGAGCGTCCAGTTGCTACCGGCAACGACGAGCAGTCCTGGGCTCAAAACCGTCGCGTCGAACTGCGTAAGTAATTCGTCATGCGAACGTGCCGTCGTGCTGTAACTGTTTTGGCTCTCAGCCTCGCACCGCTTGCGGTGTGGGCTGCGGTTCCTGTGGTCGAGGACAACTCCGGCTATAACAATAGCGGGAGTAGTTATCCGCCTGCGGGTTACGGTACGAACGGCGCCTATGCCGGGGGAGGGGTTTCGGCCCCTGTCTCGGCACAGGGCGAGCTGTTCAACCAACTGCAATCGATGCAGGAGCAGATCTCACGCCAACAGGGTGTGATCGAAGTTCTGCAAAATGATGTAGCGCGCATGAAGCAAGAGAACCTGGAGCGATATCAGGATCTTGATCGGCGCATAGGAACCGGCGTTGCACCAGCCGCGACTCCTGATAATTCTTCCACCGGTGGCAATTTGAATGCCCCCGGTGCAGCAGCCGGCGCAGGTGCTGGAGCGGCAGCCGCTGCCACTTCCACACAAGCGCCTGCCGCGGGTAGCGAACCGGCTGATCCGGCGAAGGAAAAACTGTATTACGATGCAGCCTTCGACCTGATCAAAGCCAAGGATTTCGACAAGGCCAGCCAGGCTTTCGCCGCATTCCTACGCAAATACCCGAACAGCCAATACGCGGGCAATGCCCAGTACTGGTTGGGTGAAGTGAACCTGGCCAAAGGCGATCTGCAAGGTGCAGGTCAGGCATTTGCCAAGGTTTCGCAGCTGTACCCCAAGCACCCCAAAGTGCCTGATTCGCTGTACAAGCTCGCTGATGTAGAGCGCCGCCTCGGTCATACCGACAGGGTCAAAGGCATTCTGCAGCAGGTTGTGTCCCAATATCCGGGTACTTCCGCCGCTCAGTTGGCCCAGCGTGATCTGCAAAAAATGTAAGGGCTGCTTGACCCGTTTCGAAGAAACCCGCGCTTGTCGCGGGTTTTTTCGTTAGAATTCACGCCCTTTTTATGAAACACGCTTTTTGGGATCTGCGCGTTGGCGAGGTTCCTTGAAGTGCCTGACGGAGGCGGACAGCCTGTTTAGCTGTTACGCCCGTGGCGACTATGCAAGACACATTGAGAATCACCGAAGTTTTCTACTCGTTGCAGGGTGAAACGCGGACTGCCGGGCTGCCCACTGTTTTTGTGCGCCTGACCGGTTGCCCATTGCGTTGCCAATACTGCGACAGCGCCTACGCGTTCACTGGCGGCACCATTCGCACGCTCGACGACATCCTCGAGCAAGTGGCCGGTTTTCGTCCGCGTTATGTTTGTGTCACGGGTGGCGAACCCCTGGCGCAACCGAATGCCATTCCCTTGCTCAAGCAGTTGTGTGACGCCGGCTACGAAGTGTCCCTGGAAACCAGTGGCGCGCTGGATATCTCGGCGGTCGATCCACGGGTCAGTCGCGTCGTCGACCTGAAAACCCCGGGTTCGAAAGAAGCGCACCGTAACCGCTACGAGAACATCGAGCTGCTCACGCCTAACGATCAGGTAAAGTTTGTCATCTGCTCGCGGGAAGACTACGACTGGGCCGTGTCCAAGCTGATTCAATACGGTCTGGATCAGCGTGTCGGCGAAGTCCTGTTCTCGCCGAGCCACCATGACCTGAACGCGCGTGATCTGGCGGACTGGGTGGTGGCGGACAATCTGCCTGTGCGTCTGCAATTGCAGCTGCATAAATATCTTTGGAATGACGAGCCGGGGCGCTGAAATGACTGAACAAACGAACACTGCAGAAAAACGTGCGGTCATCCTGCTGTCCGGCGGTCTCGACTCCGCGACAGTCGTGGCCATGGCCCGTGCTGAAGGCTACCGCTGCTACACCATGAGCTTCGATTACGGTCAGCGGTCTCACGCCGAATTGCATGCCGCCGCACGCGTCGCCCAAGACTTGGGTGTGGTCGAGCACAAGGTGATCGGCCTGAACCTGAACGGTATCGGCGGCTCGGCCCTGACCGACACTAGCATCGATGTGCCGGAAACGCCGGGTGAAGGTATCCCGGTGACTTACGTGCCGGCGCGCAACACCGTGTTTCTGTCCCTGGCGCTGGGTTGGGCCGAAGTGCTGGGCGCACGTGACATCTTTATCGGTGTCAACGCGGTGGATTACTCCGGTTATCCGGATTGCCGTCCCGAGTTCATCGAAGCCTTCGAACGCATGGCCAACCTGGCGACCAAGGCCGGAGTAGAAGGGCAGGGCTTCCGTATCCAGGCGCCACTGCAGAACCTGAGCAAGGCGCAGATCGTTCAGGCTGGCGTGAAGCTTGGCGTCGATTACGGGCTGACCGTTTCCTGCTATCAGGCAGACGATAATGGCCGCGCCTGCGGTAAATGCGACAGCTGCCGCCTGCGTGCAGAAGGCTTCGCGGCGGCCGGTGTGACTGACCCAACACCTTATTTTTGATTTATTTCAAATTAGGTGTTGAATAGTCCTTAAAAATCAGTATTATACGCGCCACCACACAGCGGGTCGTTAGCTCAGTTGGTAGAGCAGTTGGCTTTTAACCAATTGGTCGTAGGTTCGAATCCCACACGACCCACCATTTTAAAAAATCTGGAAGGCCCACGTAAGTGAGGATTTCCGGGTTTTTTTTTGCCCGCGATTTGAGCTCGACTCAGTCCGGGTGATGCAGGTCAGAATCATCTTTTGCATCCACGGGATATTCTGTAGCCTTGCGCAGCTTCAACGCTATCCACGCCTGATGAATACTCACTCTCCCGGCGGTACCCCGAAGGGTCCGGAGCCGGGTGTATACTCGACTTTCGCGCGAAAGCGCCTGCAGGTCTTGCGAACATGACGCAGATTTCCGAACGCCTTCTGGTTCAAGCCCACCTCGACGCCAAGCAGCCCAAACCGCTGACGGCCGAGGAAGAGGCTTATTACCGTACTGCCATCGCTGCCGAGCTCAAGGCTCAGGACGCGGTGCTGGTTGCCCACTTCTATTGCGATCCCGTCATTCAGGCCCTGGCCGAAGAAACCGGTGGCTGCGTCTCCGACTCTCTGGAGATGGCCCGCTTCGGCAATGCCCACCCGGCCAAGACCGTGGTGGTCGCCGGCGTGAAGTTCATGGGCGAGACCGCGAAAATCCTCAACCCTGAAAAACGCATACTGATGCCGACCCTGGAAGCGACTTGCTCGCTGGACCTGGGTTGCCCGGTAGACGAGTTCTCGGCGTTCTGCGATCAGCATCCGGAGCGCACGGTGGTGGTGTATGCCAACACTTCGGCGGCGGTCAAGGCGCGGGCGGACTGGGTGGTGACTTCCAGCTGTGCGCTGGAAATCGTTGAAAGCCTGATGGATAACGGCGAAACCATCATCTGGGCCCCGGACAAGCACCTGGGTACTTACATCCAGCGCAAGACCGGCGCCGACATGCTGCTGTGGGACGGTGCCTGCATCGTCCACGAAGAGTTCAAGGCCAAGCAGCTCGAAGACATGAAAGCGCTGTACCCGGATGCGGCCATTCTGGTGCACCCGGAGTCGCCGACCGCAGTCATCGACTTGGCCGACGCGGTGGGTTCCACCAGTCAACTGATCGCTGCTGCGCAAAGTCTGCCAAACAAGACCCTGATCGTCGCGACCGACCGCGGCATCTTCTACAAGATGCAGCAGCTGTGCCCGGACAAGGTCTTTATCGAAGCGCCAACGGCCGGTAACGGCGCAGCGTGCCGCAGTTGCGCGCATTGCCCGTGGATGGCGATGAATACGCTTGAGCGCACGCTGAAGAGCTTGCGTGAAGGGACCAACGAGATCTTCGTTGATCCGGCGTTGATTCCGCAGGCGGTGCGGCCGTTGAAGCGGATGCTTGATTTCACGCAGGCGGCGCGGATGAAGTTGGCCGGCAACGCTTGAGAGCTGTCAGTTAAGCCGCAAAAACTGTGGGAGCGAGCCTGCTCGCGATAGCGTTCTGTCAGTCACATCCATGTTGACTGATGCGCCGCCATCGCGAGCAGGCTCGCTCCCACAATGATTTGTACTCTGTGCAATTACTTGGTCTTCTTCGGGATCCGCACCAACTGGGTATTGGAATAGATGTCATGCCAGCTGCGCTTCTGCTTGTCGAACAGCGACCAGAAGAATCCCAGCCCAAGACATAGCCAGGACGCGATCGACACCACAAAGCGCAGCAGCGACTGCCACAGGCTGATGGATGAGCCATCGGCGTTTTGCACGCGGATGCCCCAGACCTGCATCCCCAGAGTCTGCCCCGACCAAGTCCAGAACTTGGCAAAAAAACCGAACAGCACGAACAACAGCACCGTCGATAACAGCGGATCACCATCCAGCGCGCCGGCGTCGGTCATGGCGCGCATTTGGCCTTCGCCGATGATCGCCATCTGGATCATCTTGTAAATGCCGCTGGTGACGATCAGCAGGGCGGTGCATAACAGAAAGTCGTAGAACATCGCTGCCAGGCGACGACCCAGGCCGACGGCGGGGAAGTCGCCCTGTGGGTTGAGCAGGTGTTTCGACATGGCAGCCTCTGAACGGAAAAAGAAGCCATTTTACGGATTTACGCGCACAAAAAAGCCCCTGATGTCAGCATCAGGGGCTTTTTCGTTACAGAAGATCAGGCTTCTGCTTGTACTTCGTCAGCCTGCATGCCTTTCTGGCCTTGCACAGCAACAAAAGTCACTTTCTGGCCTTCTTTCAGGCTCTTGAAGCCGTTGCCCTGAATAGCGCGGAAATGTACGAACAGATCCGGACCGCTTTCTGGAGTGATAAAACCAAAACCTTTCTCGTCGTTAAACCACTTGACGGTACCGCTCTGACGTTGGGACATTTCTTATTTCCTTTGACGCAAAAATGAATGACAGTCTCCTTCTCGTGAAAGAGTACTGGGGCTGGTTGCAGGAGAGTAAGAAGACGTCGAACGGGATGTAGCTAACTTGTAGGCTACTGCCCAGGTCACGATTCCAAGCGACCCATGCAAACACAGTGAACAAACTCTACGCCAACTACGGGAGAAAAAACAAGCCCTGCGAAGGCCCGGATTTCCTCGGGTTGTGACAATCAAGGGAGACACTAATGCAGGCTTATTCGATAGAGTGGTTCAGTTGTTTTCGATCGTTATAAGTAACGTTCATAAACGAAACGTACGCACTGTTTTATGGCGGCTGCGTTACAGATTAGTGCACTCTTAACGCAGCCGCGTTACTTATAGAAACAGTCAATCAACCACGATAGTAGCGTTGTGGAACAAATGGCATTTTGCTTACAAGCAAAGGCACCTTTTTCCCACGAACAATTGCCCAGACCGGCGTATCCAGACCGATATAAGCGCTGTCGAGGTAACCCATGGCCAAAGGACCACCAAGGGTCGGACCGAAGCCGCCACTGCACACGCTGCCGATGATTTCGCCGGCTTCGTTGACGATTTCCGCACCTTCGCGCACTGGCGTACGTTCCTGCGGCAACAGGCCAACGCGTTTGCGGCTGATACCAGTTTGCTGCTGGGCGAACACCGTTTCAGCACCGGGGAAACCACCGGCCCGCGCGCCATCGGCGCGACGAGGCTTGGAGATGGCCCACAGCAGGCTCGCTTCGATTGGGGTGGTTTCGGTGTTCATGTCGTGGCCGTAGAGGCACAGGCCGGCTTCCAGGCGCAGGGAGTCGCGAGCGCCGAGGCCGATAGCCGCCACTTCCGGTTCGGCCAGCAGGGAGCGAGCGAGGGCTTCGGCATTGGTCGCTGGTACGGAGATTTCGAAACCGTCTTCGCCGGTGTAGCCCGAACGGCTGACAAAGCAGTCCACGCCCAACAGCTTCACGCGGGCGAATTGCATGAAGGTCATCTTCGCAACTTCAGGCGCCAGGCGTGCGAGCACGGTGACGGCGGCCGGACCTTGCAACGCGAGCAACGCGCGCTCTTCGAACAGTGGCTCGATGGTGCACTGGTCGCCGATGTGCTTGCGCAGGTGCGCCAGGTCCTGATCCTTGCAGGCCGCGTTGACCACCAGGAACAGTTCGTTGTTACCCAGATTGGCGACCATCAGGTCGTCGAGGATGCCGCCGGTCTCGTTGGTGAACATCGCGTAGCGCTGCATGCCCACCGGCAGGTCGATGATGTCCACCGGCACCAGGGTTTCCAGGGCTTTGGCCGCGTTGGCGCCGGTCAGGCGGATCTGGCCCATGTGCGACACATCGAACAGCCCGGCTTGATCACGGGTGTGCTGGTGTTCTTTCATCACGCCCAACGGGTATTGCACCGGCATGTCATAGCCGGCAAACGGCACCATGCGGGCGCCTAGTTCGAGGTGCAGTGCGTGCAACGGGGTTTTCAACAATTGTTCGGTGGACATATCCAGCTCCTGAAAATAGTGCAGATGCGCGCATCAGCACTCGATAATGTTGACCGCCAAACCGCCACGGGCGGTTTCCTTGTATTTGCTTTTCATGTCGGCGCCGGTCTGGCGCATGGTGCGGATGACTTTGTCGAGGGAGACGAAGTGCTGACCGTCGCCGCGCAGGGCCATACGCACCGCATTGATGGCCTTGACCGAACCCATGGCGTTGCGCTCGATGCAAGGCACTTGCACCAGCCCGCCAATCGGGTCGCACGTCAGGCCGAGGTTGTGTTCCATGCCGATTTCGGCAGCGTTTTCCACCTGCTGCACCGTGCCGCCCAGCACTTCACACAAGGCGCCGGCGGCCATGGAACAGGCGACGCCAACCTCGCCCTGACAGCCGACTTCGGCGCCGGAGATCGAGGCGTTTTCCTTGTACAGAATGCCGATCGCGGCGGCCGTCAGCAGAAAGCGCACGACGCCATCTTCGTTGGCCCCGGGGATGAAGCGCATGTAGTAATGCAGCACCGCCGGGATGATTCCGGCTGCACCATTGGTGGGTGCGGTAACCACGCGCCCACCGTTAGCGTTTTCTTCGTTGACCGCCAGGGCGTACAGGTTGACCCAGTCCAGCACCGACAGCGGATCGCGCAGCGAGGATTCCGGGTTGTTGCACAATTGCCGATGCAGCGCCGCGGCCCGACGTTTGACCTTCAGTCCACCAGGAAGGATGCCTTCATTGCGGCAACCAGCGGTGACGCAGTCCTGCATCACTTGCCAGATCTTCAGCAAACCGGCACGGGTTTCCGCTTCGGGGCGCCAGGCACTTTCGTTGGTCAGCATCACCTGACTGATTGATAAACCATAGGTGGTGCAATGACCGAGCAGGTCCTTGGCGCTTTTGAACGGGAAGGTCAGCGGCGTGGCGTCTTCGACGATGCGGTCGGCACCGGCGGCGTCTTCATCGACGACAAAACCACCACCGACCGAGTAGTACTCGCGGCTGCGGATTTGTAGGCCAGCAGCATCGAATGCGCGAAAAATCATGCCATTGGGGTGATAGGCCAACGGTTTGCGAATCATCGCCAGGTGTTCTTTCTCGTTGAACGCAATGCTGTGTTCGCCGAGCAGGTTCAAGCGACCGCTGCCGCGAATCTCTTGCAGGCGAGCGGCGACGGTTTCGGTGTCCACGGTGTCCGGGTGTTCGCCTTCCAGGCCCAGCAACACAGCCTTGTCGCTGCCGTGGCCTTTGCCGGTGGCGCCGAGCGAGCCGTAGAGCTCGACTTTGACGCAGGTGGTTGCGGCCAGCAGCCCTTCACGGCGCAGACCTTCGGCGAAACGCGCAGCGGCACGCATCGGGCCGACGGTGTGGGAGCTGGAGGGGCCGATGCCAATCTTGAACAGGTCGAACACGCTTAACGACATGGTTGTTCTCCGGTTTCTTGTTATAGGAATTGGCGAAAATTTTTTGACTAAATACGATCCTGTGGGAGCTGGCTTGCCTGCGATGGCGGTGGGTCAGTCAGCCTCTCAGTTGGCTGATCTACCGCCATCGCAGGCAAGCCAGCTCCCACAGGGTTTTGTGGTGTTCTTGAAAAGGGGGGCGAGCAAACCCGCCCCCTATAGATCAAGCGTAGCTTTCGATCGACGGGCAGGCGCAGACCAGGTTGCGATCGCCGAAGACGTTGTCGACGCGACCGACCGGTGGCCAGTACTTGCCTTCGATCAGCGACGCAACCGGATACACCGCTTGCTCGCGGCTGTACGGGTGAGTCCACTCGCCGACGATTTCCGCGGCGGTGTGCGGTGCGTTTTTCAGCGGGTTGTCATCCTTGTCCAGCGTGCCGTTTTCCACCGCGCGGATTTCTTCGCGGATGCGGATCATGGCATCGCAGAAGCGGTCCAGTTCTTCCTTGGATTCGCTTTCGGTCGGCTCGATCATCAACGTGCCGGCCACCGGGAACGACATGGTCGGGGCGTGGAAGCCGAAGTCGATCAGGCGCTTGGCGACGTCATCGACACTGATGCCGCTGCTGTCTTTCAACGGACGCAGATCGAGGATGCATTCGTGCGCCACCAGACCATTGCTGCCGGTGTACAACACTGGGTAATGCTCTTCGAGGCGACGGGAAATGTAGTTGGCATTCAGGATCGCCAGTTGCGAAGCACGCTTGAGACCCGCGCCACCCATCATTCGAATGTACATCCAAGTGATCGGCAGAATGCTCGCGCTGCCGAACGGTGCCGCGCAGACTGCGCCTTCTTTGCGTTCCATCTGGGCGTGGCCCGGCAGGAATGGGGTCAGGTGCGACTTGACGCCAATCGGACCGACGCCCGGGCCGCCACCGCCATGAGGGATGCAGAAGGTTTTGTGCAGGTTCAGGTGGGACACGTCGCCGCCGAACTTGCCCGGTGCGCAGAGGCCGACCATGGCGTTCATGTTAGCGCCGTCGATGTACACCTGGCCGCCGTTGTCGTGAATGATGCCGCAGATTTCGCGGATGCCTTCTTCGAACACGCCGTGGGTCGACGGGTAGGTAATCATCAGCGCAGCGAGGTGTTCGCGGTGCTCGATGGCCTTGGCGCGCAGGTCTTCGATGTCGACGTTGCCGCGGGCATCGCAGGCGGTCACGACCACACGCATGCCAGCCATGTTGGCGGTGGCCGGGTTGGTGCCGTGGGCGGACGAGGGGATCAGGCAGATGTCGCGACGGTCTTCGCCACGGCTCTGGTGGTACGCACGAATCGCCAGCAGGCCAGCGTATTCACCTTGGGAACCGGCGTTCGGTTGCAGGGAGATCGAGTCGTAGCCGGTGGCGGCGCAGAGCATCGCTTCCAGTTCATCGGTCAGCTGCTGATATCCGGCGCTTTGCTCGGCCGGGGCGAACGGGTGCAGGGCACCGAACTCAGCCCAGGTCACCGGGATCATTTCGCTGGCGGCGTTGAGTTTCATGGTGCAGGAACCCAGCGGGATCATGGTGCGATCCAGGGCCAGGTCCTTGTCGGCGAGCTTGCGCAGGTAGCGCATCAGCTCGGTTTCGGAGTGATAACGGTTGAACACCGGGTGGCTGAGGATCGGCGATTGGCGAACCAGCGCGGCCGGGAGGGTGCTGTCGACCGAGGCGGCGAGGGCGGCGAAGTCTGGCAGCGTCTTGCCGTCGGCCAGCACGCTCCACAGGGTTTCAACGTCGGCCTGGCTGGTGGTTTCGTCGAGGGACAGACCCAGACGCTCGCCATCCACAACACGCAGGTTGATCTTCTGAGCACGAGCCTTGTCGTGCAACGCCGCAGTTTGCGCGCCGGTCTTGACCGTCAGCGTGTCGAAGAAGTTGGCTTGCTCGACGGTCAGGCCCAATGCGCTCAAGCCTTTGGCGAGGATCGCGGTCAGGTGATGAATGCGCTTGGCGATCTGCGTCAGGCCTTTCGGGCCGTGGTACACGGCGTACATGCTGGCGATGTTGGCCAGCAGCACTTGGGCGGTGCAGATGTTGCTGGTGGCTTTCTCGCGGCGGATATGTTGCTCGCGGGTCTGCATGGCCAGGCGCAGGGCCGGCTTGCCGAAACGGTCCACGGAAACGCCGACCAGACGGCCTGGCATGTCGCGCTTGAACGCATCGCGGGTGGAGAAGTAGGCCGCGTGCGGACCACCGAAGCCCAGCGGCACGCCGAAGCGTTGCGCGCTGCCGATGGCCACATCAGCACCGAACTCGCCCGGCGGGGTCAGCACGGTCAGGGCCAGCAGGTCTGCGGCCACCGCGACCAGCGCATTAGCCGCGTGGAAACGCTCGGTCAGTTCGCGGTAGTCGAACACATCACCGTTGCTGGCCGGGTATTGCAGCAGCGCGCCGAAGAACGGTGTCACGTCAGTCAATTCGCGTTCGTCACCGACCACTACATCGATGCCCAACGGCTCGGCACGAGTGCGCAAAACGTCAAGGGTTTGCGGGTGGCAATGAACCGACGCGAAGAACGCGTGGCTGCCTTTGTTCTTGCTCAGGCGTTTGCAGAAGGTCATGGCTTCGGCAGCGGCGGTGGCTTCGTCGAGCAGCGAGGCGTTGGCGATCGGCAGGCCGGTCAGGTCGCTGATCAGGGTCTGGAAGTTCAGCAGCGCTTCGAGACGGCCTTGGGAAATTTCTGGCTGGTACGGGGTGTAAGCGGTGTACCAGGCCGGGTTTTCCAGCAGGTTGCGCAGGATCGGCGACGGCGTGTGAGTGCCGTAGTAGCCCTGGCCGATGAAGGTCTTGAACAGCTGGTTTTTGCCGGCGATGGATTTGATCAGCGCCAGGGCATCGGCTTCACTCAGGCCGTCTTCCAGGCCGAGGATGCTGGTGCCTTTGATGCTGTCGGGAATGACGCTGGCGCTGAGGGCTTCCAGGGAGTCAAAGCCCAGGCTGTTGAGCATGGCTTGCTCGTCGCCCGAACGCGGGCCGATGTGGCGCGCGATGAATTCGTTGGCGGTGCTGACATTTACAGAAACAGGAAGTACTTGAGTCATGTCGGCGCTCCTCAGGCTTCAGCGTTGGCTTTGATCAGACGGTCGTAAGCGTCTTGATCCAGCAGTTGGCCGACAGCCGAGGCGTCGGTTGGCTTGAAGCGGAAGAACCAGCCTTCGCCCAGCGGATCTTCGTTGACCAGTTCAGGGCTGCTGTCCAGCGCCGGGTTCACTTCCAGCACTTCGCCGTCGAGTGGCATGTACACGCCGCTGGCGGCTTTTACCGATTCCACGGTGGCGGCTTCAGCGCCTTTGTCGTAGGACTGCAGCTCAGGCAGTTGTACGAAAACCACGTCGCCCAGGGCGTTCTGCGCGAAAGCGGTAATGCCGACTGTGACGGTGCCGTCAGCTTCGGTGCGCAGCCATTCGTGATCTTCAGTAAAACGCAACTCGCTCATGGAAACTCCTAAGGGGGCCAGACTCGTCTGGTGGACGCGATTGAATGCTTGGGCAAAAGCCCTTCTTTATAGGTGGTTACTAAGCAAAAACGCGGCCAATGTTGTTTATTCGTTATAAATCAATGAGTTATTTGTTTTTGCTAAAAACTGAAAGGGACTGACTGTAGCGAAATCGCTACAGCACAGGCTGAAGAAAAAAGCTGAGGTGGATCAAAGCCTTGCACAGCGGTCTTCAGGAGAGGGTGTAGCGATATCGTTCCACTGTAGCGCTTTCAGTACAGATGGAGGTCGTTTTTGAAAACGATTTTGCAAAGCAGCGCAGACCCCTGTGGGAGCGGGCTTGCCCGCGATGAGGCCATCACATTCAACATTTATACTGAATTTTATATCGCCATCGCGGGCAAGCCCGCTCCCACAGGGTTTTGTGGTGTTGAGGGGATTTGTGTTTCAGCCACAAGTCTTACGGCTTATTGGGTATGCCGTACTTACGCAACCGATGGGCAATCGCGGTGTGGGAGGTTTGCAGGCGGCTGGCCAGTTGGCGGGTCGAGGGGTAGCTGACGTAGAGCTTTTCCAGCAGGGTTTTCTCGAACTCTTCCATGGCCTGTTCAAGGCTGTCGACCTCGCTGTCGCTCTGGCGCGCCACGGAGGTGCCGGCGATATCGAGATCGCCGATGTCCACCAGGCTGCTTTCGCAAATCGCCGCGGCACGGAAGATCACGTTCTGCAATTGCCGCACATTACCCGGCCAGCGATTGCCTAGCAGCGCCGGATAAGTGCCCGGCGCCAGGCGACAGACCGGGCGCTGGATCTGCGCGCAGGCCTGCTGCATGAAGTAGCGCGCCAGCAGCAGGATGTCCTGGCCGCGTTCGCGCAGGGGCGGGACTTCGACATTCAGGACGTTGAGGCGATAGAACAGGTCTTCGCGGAAGGTGCCTTCGCTGACCATTTTTTCCAGATCGCGGTGGGTCGCGCTGAGGATCCGCACGTTGACCTTCACCTCGCGATCGCCACCGACCCGACGGAAGCTGCCGTCGTTGAGAAAGCGCAGTAATTTCGCCTGCAAGTACGGCGACATTTCACCGATCTCGTCGAGAAATACCGTGCCCTGGTTGGCCAGTTCCATCAGCCCCGGTTTGCCGCCCCGTTGCGCGCCGGTGAAGGCGCCGGGGGCGTAGCCGAACAGTTCGCTTTCGGCGAGGTTTTCCGGCAGTGCCGCGCAGTTCAAGGCCAGGAACGGCGAACTGTGGCGGGCGCTGATGGCGTGGCAGGCGCGGGCCACCAGTTCTTTACCGGTGCCGGTTTCGCCCTGGATCAGCAACGGTGCATCAAGGGCTGCGACCCGTTGAGCGCGAGCCTTGAGCGTACGGATCGCCGGGGATTCGCCGAGCAGGGCATCGAAACCTTCGGCGTGATCGTGGTGCAGCGCCGAAAGACGTTCACCGATGCGGTTCGGTTGGTACAGGGTCAGCAGCGCGCCGGCGTCGGTGATCGGCGTGGCGTCCAGCAGCAGGGTCTGGCCGTTGACGGTGATCTCGCGCAGCGGCAGGCGGAAGCCGTTTTCCAGCAACGTGTCGAGCAGTGCCGGATCGGCAAACAGCTCGCTGATGCTTTCACCCGCCGGTTCACGACCGTACAGGGTAATCAGCGCCGGGTTGGCCAGCAGCACCTTGCCAGCGCTGTCGAGGGCCAATACCGGGTCGGTCATGGCGGCGAGCAACGCATCGAGCTGCAAGTGACGGCGCTGGCCGGGAAGGATGTCGACCACCGTCACCGCTTGCACGCCGCGCACGCTGAACAGCGCGTCGCGCAGCTCCTCGAGCACTGCCGGGCTCAATGTCGGGGCGTCGATGTAGACGTTGGGCGGCACCATTTCCACCGCATCCAGATTGAGATTGCGCCCACCGAGCAGGGCCAGGACTTCCTGGGTGATGCCGACGCGGTCGATGAAGCTGACGTGGATACGCATGGGGCGGTTGGGTTCTGGAGTGCGGAGGGTGGCAAGTATGCCTTGGGGCGGGCCAATGGTGAAATCCTGCGCAGGACTTCAGGGCAACGATGATCCCCTGTGGGAGCGGGCTTGCCCGCGATAGCGGTGTGTCAGACAACATAGATGTTGAATGTTAAACCGCAATCGCGGGCAAGCCCGCTACCACAGGTACAGCGTTCATCCAGGGGAATAGGGTTATTCGAAGTTCTCGAGGTTTACCGGGTCGCCGGATTTCATATCCAACTGCTTCCGGATGTCTTCAAACATTAAATCGTAATGCTTGTGAATCGAGCCGATCTGACTGTGTGTCTTCGGGATTCCGTACTTCTCGGCGATTTTCGTCACGTTGTTGGCGAAGTTGTAAGCCTCCTCCTTGGGTAGAAAGAAGGTCTCCGACATGTCCTTTCCCTGCATGCTGCCGTGCATGGTGAACAGTATTCCTTTGCCTTTCTTGGGATCCTGTGTGACCTCATAGTCGAGGTGCACGTTGTAGTTGACATCATCCGGGGTCAGCGCGTGGCGCTCGATGTGCAGATGACCGGGCTCGAACATTGCCATTGGCGTCTCTCCTTACAAGTAAGTTATGCCAGGTGTCGCCGTGCTGATACGCGTACCGGCCTTGCCCTGGACGATCGCTTCGATGTCCGAGAGTGAACCGATCACCGCGGTTTTTCCAGTATGGCGGGCGAACTCGCAGGCTGCCTGGACCTTTGGTCCCATGGAACCGGCCGCGAAGCCGAGTTTTTCCATGTCATCCGGGTGGGCCTGGGCGATGGCTTTCTGGGTGGGTTTACCGAAGTCGATGAACGCCGCGTTGACGTCGGTGGCGATCACCAATAGATCGCTTTCAAGCTGTTCGGCCAGCAGCGCCGAGCACAGGTCTTTGTCGATCACCGCTTCCACACCCTGCAGTTTGCCGCTGGCGTCGTACATCGTCGGGATGCCCCCGCCACCGGCGCAGATCACGATGCTGCCTTTTTCCAGCAGCCACTTGATCGGGCGGATTTCGAAGATGCGTTTCGGTCTCGGGCTGGCCACCACACGGCGGAATTTGTCGCCGTCCGGAGCAATCGCCCAGCCTTTCTCGGCGGCGAGTTTCTCCGCTTCGGCCTTGGTATAGACCGGGCCGATGGGTTTGCTGGGCTTCTGGAACGCCGGATCGTTGGGGTCAACTTCGACCTGGGTCAACAGGGTGGCGAACGGGACTTCGAAGTCCAGCAGGTTGCCCAGTTCCTGTTCGATGATGTAGCCGATCATGCCTTCGGTTTCGGCACCGAGCACGTCCAGCGGGTAAGCGGAAACCTGGGTGTAGGCCGCCGCTTGCAGCGACAGCAGGCCGACCTGCGGACCATTGCCGTGAGCGATCACCAGTTGGTTGCCGGGATGGACCTTGGCGATCTGTTCGGTGGCGATCCGGATGTTGATGCGCTGGTTGTCCGCGGTCATGGGTTCACCCCGGCGGAGCAGGGCGTTACCGCCCAAAGCAACGACGATACGCATAATGCAGTCCTTCTAAACAGAGGTTGCGGGCGATTCGGCCCCGGTTGGAACTCGGTCAATGTGGGAGCTGGCTTGCCTGCGATGCTATCGCCTCGGTCTGTCAGATACACCGAGGTGATGCCATCGCAGGCAAGCCAGCTCCCACAGGGGCTTTGTTCCTGCAGGAGGAACCGGATCGGTCCTTAGATATCCGCCAGCGCCGACACCAGGATCGCCTTGATGGTGTGCATGCGGTTTTCCGCTTGCTCGAAGGCGATGTTGGCCGGCGACTCGAAGACTTCTTCAGTCACTTCAACCCCGTTGGCCAGGTGTGGATAGCGCGCGGCGATGTCTTTGCCGACCTTGGTTTCGCTGTTGTGGAACGCCGGCAGGCAGTGCATGAATTTCACGCGCGGGTTGCCCGAGGCCTTCATCATGTCGGCGTTGACCTGGTACGGCAGCAGTTGCTCGATGCGCTCGTCCCACGCCTCCACCGGCTCGCCCATCGATACCCAGATGTCGGTGTGGATGAAGTCCACGCCCTTGACCGCTTCTTTCGGGTCTTCAGTGATGGTGATGCGCGCGCCGCTTTCGGCGGCGAAGGCCTGGCACTGATCGATGAAGTCCTGATGCGGCCACAGCGCTTTCGGTGCGGCGATGCGCACGTCCATGCCGAGTTTGGCGCCGATCATCAACAGCGAATTGCCCATGTTGTAGCGGGCATCGCCGAGGTAGGCGTAGCTGATGTCGTGCAGCGGCTTGTCGCTGTGTTCACGCATGGTCAGGGTGTCGGCGATCATTTGCGTCGGGTGGAATTCAGCGGTCAAACCGTTGAATACCGGCACGCCGGCGAACTTCGCCAGCTCTTCGACGATTTCCTGTTCGAAGCCGCGGTACTCGATGGCGTCGAACATGCGCCCCAGCACGCGGGCGGTGTCTTTCATGCTTTCCTTGTGGCCGATCTGTGACGACACCGGGTCGATGTAGGTGACGTGGGCGCCCTGGTCATGGGCCGCGACTTCGAAGGCGCACCGGGTGCGGGTCGAGGTTTTTTCGAAGATCAGCGCGATGTTTTTGCCTTGCAGGTGTGGACGCTCGGTGCCGGTGTACTTGGCGCGTTTGAGGTCACGGGACAGGTCCAGCAGGTAGTTCAGCTCGCGAGTGGTGTGGTGCATCAAACTCAGCAGGCTGCGGTTACGCATATTAAAAGCCATGATGGGATCTCCTTTGGTATCGGTTATCCCCCGGGCCGCGCTGGATAAGCGGCGGCCAGGGTTTGAAAGTTAATAGTCGATAGGGTCGCGAATGATCGGGCAGGTCATGCAGTGGCCGCCGCCACGCCCGCGACCGAGTTCACCGGCGCTGATGGTGATGACCTCGATGCCAGCCTTGCGCAGCAGGGTGTTGGTGTAGGTGTTGCGGTCGTAGCCGATCACCACACCTGGTTCCACCGCCACCACGTTGTTGCCGTCGTCCCATTGCTCGCGTTCGGCGGCGAAGCTGTTGCCGCCGGTTTCGACGACGCGCAGCGCTTTCAGGTTGAGGGCCTTGGCCACGGTGTCGAGGAAGCTGGTTTCTTCGCGGCGGATATCGACGCCGCCCGGTTTGCTTTCATCAGGGCGCACGCTGAAGGCGACGATCTGGTTCACCACTTCCGGGAAAATGGTCACGAGGTCGCGGTCGCAGAAGCTGAACACGGTGTCCAGGTGCATCGCTGCGCGGGACTTCGGCAGGCCGGCGACAATCACACGTTCGACAGCCTTGTTCTTGAACAGGTTGACCGCCAATTGGCCAATAGCCTGACGGGACGAACGCTCGCCCATGCCGATCAACACCACGCCGTTGCCGATCGGCATCACGTCGCCGCCCTCAAGGGTGGCGCTGCCATGGTCCTGATCCGGATCGCCGTACCAGATCTGGAAGTCGGCGTTGGTGAACTGCGGGTGGAATTTGTAGATGGCCGTGGTCAGCAGGGTTTCCTGACGCCGTGCCGGCCAGTACATCGGGTTCAACGTCACGCCGCCGTAGATCCAGCACGTGGTGTCGCGGGTGAACTGGGTGTTGGGCAGCGGCGGCAGAATGAAGCTGGAGTGACCGAGAAATTCGCGGAACATCTGAATGGTCTTGCCGCCGAAGCTGTCCGGCAGGTCATCGGCGGAGACGCCGCCAATCAGGAATTCGGCAATCTTTCTCGGCTCCAGGCTACGCAGCCAGGAACCTGTTTCGTTGACCAGCCCCAGGCCCACCGAGTTGGCGGTGATCTTGCGTTCCAGAATCCAGTCCAGCGCTTCTGGAATCGCAACGATGTCGGTCAGCAGGTTGTGCATTTCCAGCACGTCGACGTTGCGCTCGCGCATTTTGGTGACGAAGTCGAAATGGTCACGCTTGGCTTGAGCAACCCACAGCACATCGTCGAAAAGCAGTTCATCACAGTTGTTCGGGGTCAGCCGCTGGTGGGCCAGGCCGGGGGAGCAAACCATGACTTTGCGCAGTTTGCCGGCTTCGGAATGGACGCCGTACTTAACTTTTTCGGTGGTCATTACAGTGATCCTCCAGATGACAAATGAGAGTCGGGTGTTACAGAGTCAGGAAGCCGTCATACAGCCCGTAAGCTGCCACCAGGGCGCCCACGACTACGGCGGCGAAAATCAGCTTCTCGACGTTGGTGAAAACCGGTTTGTTGACTTCAAGTTTGGCCTTGGCAAACAGGATCACGCCGGGCGCATAGAGCAGGGCGGAGAGCAGCAGGTATTTGACGCCGCCGGCATAGATCAACCAGACCGCATAGATCAACGCGACGGCGCCGATGAACAGGTCTTTCCTGCGCTCGGCTATAGCGTTTTCATAACTTTCGCCGCGTACCGCCAGCAGCAGCGCGTAAGCCGCCGACCACAGGTACGGCACCAGAATCATTGAGGTGGCGAGGTAGATCAGCGACAAATAAGTGCTGGCCGAGAACAGCGTGACGATCAGGAACAACTGGACCATGGCGTTGGTCAGCCACAAGGCGTTGGCCGGTACATGGTTGGCGTTTTCCTTGCTCAGGAAGGCCGGCATGGTGTGGTCCTTGGCGGCAGCGAACATGATCTCTGCACACAGCAACACCCACGACAGCAGCGCACCGAGCAACGAGATGATCAGGCCGACGCTGATCAGCACCGCGCCCCAATGACCGACCACATGTTCCAGCACCGCGGCCATGGACGGGTTCTGCAGTTTGGCCAATTCCGGTTGGGTCATGATGCCCAGCGACAGCACGTTCACCAGCACCAGGAACAGCAGCACGGTGATGAAACCGATGACGGTGGCTTTACCGACGTCGCTGCGTTTTTCCGCACGGGCCGAGAAGATGCTTGCGCCTTCGATGCCGATGAACACCCAGACGGTGACCAGCATCATCTTGCGCACCTGGTTCATCACGCTGCCCAGGTCAGGGTTTTTCAGGCCCCAGATGTCGGCGGTGAAGATGTCCAGTTTGAACGCGAACACCGCGATCAGCACGAACAGCAGCAACGGTACGACCTTGGCGACGGTGGTCACAAGGTTGATGAACGCCGCTTCCTTGATGCCCCGCAGCACGAGGAAATGTACGCCCCAGAGCAGCACAGACGCGCCGATCACGGCAGCAACCGTGTTGCCTTCGCCGAAGATCGGAAAGAAGTAACCGAGGGTGCTGAACAACAGAACGAAGTAACCAACGTTACCCAGCCAGGCACTGATCCAGTAACCCCAGGCGGACGAGAAGCCCATGTAGTCGCCGAAACCGGCCTTGGCGTAGGCGTAAACACCGCCGTCCAGATCAGGTTTTCGATTAGCGAGGGTCTGGAAAACGAAGGCCAGGGTCAACATGCCCACTGCGGTAATTGCCCAACCGATAAGAACGGCACCGACGTCTGCACTGGCGGCCATGTTCTGGGGCAAAGAGAAGATCCCGCCACCAATCATTGAGCCGACAACCAATGCAACCAGGGCGCCGAGTTTCAGTTTTCCGGGGGATTCAGACATTGCATGACTCCAGTGCAGGAGAAGAGAGAAAACAGGTTAGTTTTGTTCGCTGTTCAATCATCTGACTTAGATCAATGCATGGTCACATTCCATTGTTAAGTAAAGACTTATGGGTCTTTGGCAGGCATAAGGCTAATGCCCGGAAAGCCCTGTGCAGAGGTCTCGGATAAAAGTGAAAGAAATAAAGCGTATCAGTTGAGGTTTAGACGCTAGTTTGTTTTTTTGTTTTGGCAAGTATTGGTCATTGGGTTTTGCAGTGATATTGATTTATTAGGATCTATCGACAAAACCGCTATTTCCGGACTGCTGCAATAGCGTGATCAGTTATAAATAAAGACAAGATTGGCATTAATTGATAAACGTTATTACGCTTTATCTATTTAGTTAAAAACCGACTATGTGACGGTCTCGAAGCCATAGCGCGGCAGGAAAATGGAGATGCACGAATGTCGCAACCGACGCAAAAGCTTCGCCTGAGTGCGCTGATCGCTTTGGTGGTGGGATCGATGATTGGCGGCGGGATATTTTCCTTACCGCAAAACATGGCGGCGCGTGCCGATGCCGGGGCGATATTGATTGGTTGGGCGATCACTGCCGTGGGCATGCTGACCCTGGCCTTCGTCTTTCAGACCCTGGCCAATCGCAAGCCGGAACTGGACTCCGGGGTATATGCCTACGCCAAGGCAGGTTTTGGCGATTACATGGGTTTTTCCTCCGCTTGGGGATACTGGATCAGCGCCTGGCTGGGCAACGTCGGTTATTTCGTATTGCTGTTCAGTACGCTCGGTTATTTTTTTCCGGTGTTTGGCCAAGGCAACACGCCGATCGCCATCGGCTGCGCGTCGGTGCTGCTGTGGGCGGTACATTTTCTGGTGCTGCGCGGAATCAAGGAAGCGGCGTTCATCAATCAACTGACTACCGTGGCCAAGATCGTGCCGCTGATCATGTTCATCGTCATCGCCGCCGTGGCCTTCAAGGCGGACATCTTCACCCGCGACATCTGGGGTCGCAGCAACCCGAATTTCGGCGGGGTGATGGACCAGGTGCGCAACATGATGCTGGTCACCGTGTTCGTCTTCATCGGCATCGAAGGCGCCAGTGTGTATTCGGCGAGGGCGGAGAAACGTTCGGACGTGGGCCGGGCGACGGTCATCGGTTTTATCGGTGTGTTGGCCCTGCTGGTGCTGGTGAACGTGTTATCCCTCGGGATCATGAGCCAACCGGAATTGGCCACGTTGCAGAACCCGTCGCTGGCGGCGGTGCTGGAACACGTGGTCGGTCATTGGGGCGCGGTGCTGATCAGCGTCGGCCTGGCGGTTTCGCTGCTGGGGGCCTTATTGTCGTGGGCGCTGCTGTGCGCCGAAATCCTTTTCGCCACGGCCAGGGACAAAACCATGCCGGCATTTCTGCAAAAGGAAAACGCCAACCATGTGCCAGTCAACGCGCTGTGGCTGACCAATGTGATGATCCAGATTTTTCTGCTGATCACGCTGTTTTCCGCCGGTACCTACACCAGCCTGATTTACCTCGCCTCGTCGATGATTCTGGTGCCGTATCTGTGGTCGGCGGCGTATGCGGTGTTGTTGAGCGGGCGAGGGGAAACCTATGAGCATGCGTCGGCCGAGCGCACGAAAGACTTGCTGATCGGCGGCATTGCCCTGTGTTACGCGGTTTGGTTGTTGTACGCCGGCGGGGTGAAATACCTGCTGCTCTCGGCGTTGTTGTATGCGCCGGGGGTGATTCTTTTTGCCCAGGCCAAGCGGGAACAGGGCGAGTCTTTGTTTACCCATATCGAGAAGGGGATTTTCAGCTGTGTGGTTGCCGGAGCGGGGTTGGCGGCCTATGGGTTGTATAGCGGATTGTTGTCGTTGTGAGGTTGCTGCTGGCGTATCAACCGCCATATGACTGGTCGGCGATGCTCGGCTTCTTGTCGGCGCGGGCTGTGTTGGGGATGGAAACGGTGGTCGATGGGGTGTACTCACGCAGCATCGCATTGAACGGTGTTCACGGTGTGATTTCGGTCAGGCCAGGGGCGGGCGATGCGCTGGAAGTGACGCTGGATTTTCCCGATTCAGCGGCAGTACCGGAGATTGTCGCGCGGCTACGGCGGATGTTTGATCTGGATGCGAATTTGCCAGCCATTCATCGACAACTGACGGTTGATCCGTTGATGGCGCGCTTGATTGCCGCACGTCCGGGGCTGCGAGTGCCCGGGGCTTGGGATGGGCTGGAGTTGGCCATTCGTGCGGCGCAGGTGCTTTGGACATCGCTGAGCCGACCGGATTGAGCTGAGATGTGTAGTGATTTCCCGGGCATCTTCGCGGGCAAGCCCGCTCCCACAGTGACCGAGTTTCCTTGGAGGAATGCGATCACATGTGGGAGCGGGCTTGCTCGCGAAGGGCCCCGAACAGTCACCACCACTGCGCGCGATGGGAACCCAATTCCCCGGCCGGCAGTGCCCACTGCAACGGTGTCCCGGTGATTTTCAGTGGCACCTGCAGCCGATGGGCCGGCCCCCAAGGTGTCTGTTCAACCAACATCCCTTGATCGCTTTGATCCTCCGCGCGCAACGCCTCATCGGTCCCCGCGCCATGTTCAATCAGCAACTTGGCGGTCCGCGCCAGAGACAACCTGGCCGACCCGCCACGTCCCAATAACTTGATCGCCGCAGCCGCCATCAAATACCCGGTGGCGTGATCAAGCGCCTGTACCGGCAGCGGTGTCGGCTTGTTTGCTTTCTTCCACTGCATCCCTGCTTCGGCAATCCCGCTGCTCATCTGTACCAAACTGTCGAACCCTCGACGGTTCTGCCAGGGGCCGCTCCAACCGTAGGCGTTGAGGCACACATCAATCAGGCCCGGCGCCAGTTTTTGACGCACTGCGACGCCGTAACCCAACCTTTCCAATGCATCGGCGCGGTAGCCATGAAGCAAGATATCGGCGTCCTTGAGCAGACTTTCGAACACCGCGCGATCAGTCTTGTCGTGCAGGTCCAGGCGTGCGCAGCGTTTGCCCAAAGTGACCTCCGGTACCACGCCCGGTTCGTTCCAGGTCGGTGGGTCGATGCGCAAAACATCGGCGCCGAGGCCAGCGAGAAAACGACTGGCGATGGGGCCCGCGAGCACGCGCGTGAGGTCCAGCACCTTGACCCCGGCCAGCGGTTGAGCCACTGAACCCTGCCACGGTTTTGGGTTTTTGCTGTCGTCGGCGGTGAACTGAATTAGCGGTTCGGCATTCACAGCCTGACCTTGGGGGTGGGTCTGCCATTGCTTCCAAGTGCGCATTTCGGCCGCGCAACCACCGGCATCAACTACGGCCTGTTCCAAATCACTTTTCGCCCATTGAGCGACTTTGCTCGCCATCGCGGCGCGGTCGGCACAGGCGCCGAGCACGCTTTCAGCGGCGGCACGATGATGAGGCGCGTTAGTGTGCAAGCGAACCCAGCCGTCCTTGGTCGCATAGTCACCGGCAACCGGGTCCCATAACGGCGGGACGCTCCAGCCCTCGGGGCGGATCGACGTTGCGAACCAGAATGATGCCAGGCGCCGGTCGACTTCAAGGGCAGGCAAACGGCCGGTGTGTTGTTGCAGCAATTCACTGACAGCCTGGCCGGCAGCGGCAATGCTGGCGCAGGCCAGGTCGGTGACGGCAAACGCCGAGGGCAGGGCGCCGCTCGAGGTGAACGGGATTGGGGTGTGCGGCAAGCCGAGTGCGGCTTGAATGGACGTGAGTAAACCAGTCATCGAAGGCCCTCCGGAACGAGAGCCCGAGCATAGATCAAAAATCTTCCAAGCCGGATGAAATCCCCCTGTGGGAGCGAGCCTGCTCGCGATAGCGGTTTTACAGTCGACATCATGGTGAATGTCATTCCGTCATCGCGAGCAGGCTCGCTCCCACAGGAGATTTGTGTCAGGAGGGTGTCGCGAGTGATTCCGGCCGTGACCAGATCCATATATTCCCTAGACCCATGCCCGCGATGGCCAGGTAAATCGGCCAGCCATGATCAAGCATCACCAGCATCAACCCTGCGCACAGCAGCATGCTGACGGTGGCGCTGACCTTGGCGCGACGGGCGATGATTTTGCCGTTGCGCCAGTTGCACAGGATCGGCCCGAACAGCCGATGGTTTTCCAGCCAGGCACTCAGGCGCGGCGAACTTTTGGTCGCGGCCCAGGCAGCCAGCAGGATGAACTCGGTGGTCGGCAGGCCGGGGATGACGATGGCGATCAGACCGATGCCCAGGCTGATGTAAGCCAGCAGGGCGAAGAGGATTCGGGTGAGTTTTGAGGTGGTTGGGTGAGACATGGGGCTCAAGGTAGATCGTGAGGCTTGCGGTAATGCACATACCCTGTAGGAGCGGGGCTTGCTCGCGAATGGGGTCTGACATTCAACAGAGAAGTCGACTGTTACACCGCTTTCCCGAGCAAGCCCGCTCCCACAGGACCGTATTTTCAGGCAAGTTCGGGGGTGGTGGCGTAGGCCTGTTCCAGCAGCACAGTAAAGCGGTTGAACGCATCGATTGCGCCTTTATCCAGCTCGGCTTCTTCCTGCGCGCTGAACGCCAGTGAATCAAGCGTCTTGACGAAGCTTTTCCAGCCTTCAGCGCGGCCACCGGCCGGTTCGGCGAGGTGACGAGCGCCAAAGGTTTCGCTTAAACCAAGACCCACGGCACGCTTGATCAGGAAAGCCGCACCGAGCTTCGAGCCTTCCGAAACAAACAACCAGCCCAAGGCCTCGGCTTTGGCTTTGGCTGGATTGTTGACTGCACCCGCAACCGGGGCCGGAACTTCAGTGTCCAGATCCGCCAGGTCAGCCTTGGCCGCTTCAGCACGGCAGCGGGCCGGTAAGTCCGCAATGATGGCAGCCAGTTGCGCATCGTTGTACAGCGACACCAGTTCCGACTGGAACAAGTACTGCGCAACCACGAAACGCGCGAAGTTGGCCTGGGTTTCGAACGGTGCGTGGGCTTTGACCAACGCGTCGAGTTTGCTGTGAGGTTCGTGAGTGATCTGATTCAAACGTTGCGAACGCAGAGCATGGCGTTGAGCAGTGTCCTGGGAAGTCATGAGAAGTCCTTGAGAAAAAGAGGCGCTTGGTAACGAGACGAACGGGGCGGCGCCAGACAGTAAAAAAATCCCCGCGCTCCTGTGAAAGAGCGCAGGGAGGACACTGGGTCAGATATCCCAGACCAGATTGACCGCGAAGTTGCGACCCGGTTGGGTCAGGCGATCGAGGTTGGCCGGTTGCGTCACCGAGGCTTCGCCGACGCTGTCGTAACCGCGCACGTCATCCCACTGCCAGTATTTCTTGTCGGTCAGGTTGTACAGGCCTGCGTTGAGGGTCAGATCGTCGGTCACCTTGTAGAAACCCGCGAGGTCAAGCACGCCATAGCCCGGGGTCTTGAACTGAGTGCTGGTGCCGTCCGGAGTGTTGAAGCTGGTGCTGTCGACCCGGGTTTTGCGTTTGACCAGGGTCCAGCTCAACAGGCCACCGTAGGTGTCCTGGTCATAACCCAGACCGAACACGCCAGTCAGCGGGTTGATGCTGTTAAGCGGCTCGCCGCTGTCATCGTTGCGACCGTGCAGGTAGGACACCGAGCCTTGGGTGTAGAGACCGTTCGGCGCACCGAAGCTGTCCAGGTTCAGGCGACCCTTGAGCTCCAGGCCCTTGATGGTGGCGTGCTTGATGTTGTTGCTCTGGAATGTGGTTTCGGTGTAACCGGGGGTGATGGCGTTTTCGTCGATGAAGTCGCGGTACTTGTTGTAGAACACCGCCACATCGAAGGTGCCCGCGTCGAACTGGCCGCGCAGGCCGGTTTCATAGCTCTTGCTCTTTTCCGGTTTCAGGTCGGGATTGGGCTCGACCTGATAGCCGCCGGACAGGTTTTCGAAGCGGCCATACAAGGCTTTGGCGGTCGGCGTACGGAAGCCTTCGGCGTACTGGCCGTACCAGGTGTAGTTGTCGTTGAAGCTGTAGGTGGTACCGAATTTGGGTGACAGCCGATGCCAGGTCTTGGTGTCGTCGCTGACCACGCCGTTGCCGCTCTGGTCGGCGGTGACCAGGAACTCGTCGGTGATGTGCGGCTTGAGCTGGGTGTAGTCATAGCGTGCGCCGGGCAGGAAGGTCCAGTTGTTCCAGCTGATCTCATCCTGGGCGAACAGGCTATAGGAGTTGATGGTCGGATCCGGGAAATCGCTGGCCGGGGTCAGGGTGTCGGCGGCGCTGGCGGCACCGATACTGCGGCAGCTGCCGGCCACGGTCAGGCAAGTGCCGCTACCGGTACGCAGGCCGGTGACTTTGTTCTGTTTGAGGGTGGTGCCATAGGTAACGCGGTGGTCGGTGTTGGCGATGGCGAACGACTTGTCGGCCTGGGCATCGAACACCCATTGGCGATCCTTGTAGGTGGTTTCTCGGGTACGCAGCACCGTGCGCGACGGCGCGTAGATTTCTTCGGTGCTCTGGTCGGTCTTGGCGATCTGGTAGTTCAGCGTCCACTTGATGTGATCGGCCAAGGCGCTGTCCAGACCGAAGCTGTGCTCCAGACCGAAGCGTTCACGGGTGATGGTGTCGTTGCCGGTACGCGATTTATAGAAACCGAAACCGCGTCCCGCGTTGAATGGGCCGCCCACCGCGCTCAGTTGGTTGGTGTCGCGGTCATCCTTGTAGTGCTCGTAAGTCAGCCCGAAGCGCGAGTCGTCGGCGTAGTTCCAGCCCAGTTTTGCCAGCACGTTGGTGGTGCGTACGTCCTCGGGGTTGGCCTCCGAGCGGTTCAGGCCGGTGCCGCCGGTTTCGCCATAGGATTCTGTTTCATGACCATTGCGCTGGCTCAGGTGCAGCAGGCCGTCGAACTCGCCGGTGCGGCCGGCCACGGTGCCGGAGGTCAGCCAGCTGTCATCGGCCGAGCTGTAGCCAGTCTTCAGGCGTGCGCCGACGTCTTTGCCGGGCTTGATGATGTCGTCCGGGTCGAGGGTGTAGTAGCTGACCGCGCCGCCGATAGCGCTGCTGCCATACAGCACCGAAGCCGGTCCGCGGAGGATTTCCACGCGCTTGACGATTTCCGGGTCGACATAGTTGCGGTTGGTCTGGGCATACGGGCCGTTGAAGAAACCGTCGGGCACCTGCACCCCATCGACCTGAGTCAACACGCGGTCACCGTCGATGCCGCGGATGTTGTAGCCGGTGAGGCCGCTGCGCTGACCGGCACCCCCCACCGAAACACCGGGCTCGTAACGCACCAGATCCTTGATGCTATTGACGTTGTTGCGGTCCAGTTCTTCGCGGGTATGGACAGTGACAGTGCTCGGCACGCTGGCCAAGTCTTGTTCCTGACGGGTGGCGCTGATGGTCACCTGTTGCAGATTGAGGGCGCCGCTGGTGCTGCGTTTTTCCAGCACGATGTTGTTATTGCCCAGTTTGCGATAGCTCAAGTTGGTCCCCACCAACAGGCGATCCAGGGCTTTTTCCGGCGGCAGCGAACCCCGCACACCCGGCGAGGCCACGCCTTCAGCCAGTTCGGCCGGCAAGCCGACTTGCCAACCGGTGACGGCGGTAAACGCATTGAGCGCCGACACCAGCGGCTGCTGCGCAATCGCGAATGAATAATCGCCCATGTTGCGGCTCGGTTGTTCGGCGGCAGTGGCGGCCATGAGCGATGCACTGCCGGCCATCAGGATGGCGGCGGTCAACAGGGACAATACGCGTGAAGGTGAAGAGGATTGGCGGGTAAGGCGAGAGGACATCGATAGCGCTCCGTGTCGCACGAATCTTTATAGGTGCTGATGGGCATCGCGAGATGCGAATCAATTGCATTGGCTATAACGAGACGAACGAGCTTCAGCTATCGAGTAAAAATAATTCTCATTTAGTTCAGGATCACCAACGAGGGGAATTCCTGAAGTCTGGCGGAAGTGATGTGCGCGAGGGAACGGACCACATCCAGTGGCTGGTCAAGCCGGTAATTACCGGTGACGGCGACGTCGGCCAACTGCTCGTTGGTGTTGATGATCCAGCCCGGATAGTAGCGGCGCAGTTCCGCCAGCACCTGGCTCAGCGGGCAGTTCTCGAACACCAGCCGACCCTGGACCCAGGCCAGATCGGTGGCCGCATCGAGCCTGGCCGGATGGTCGAAACCGTTGGGGCCGATGCGGATGCTTTCGCCGGCGGAGAGCCGCACTCGCGCATCGTTACGCGTGGCGCGCAAATCGACATCGCCGCGCTGCACCCGAACCTGGGCCACGCCGTCCAGATAACGCACGGCAAACGCGGTATCGCGCACACTGGCCTTGACCGGCCCGGCGTCGATCTCCAGCGGCTCGGCGCGATTGGCCGGCACTTCGAAAAACGCCTCGCCCTGATACAAGCGCGCCACGCGCTGCTGATCGTTGATGGTGCTGGAAAACGCCGAATTGGTGTTCAGCAGGACTTTCGAGCCGTCCTCCAGTTGCAGGCGCTGGCGTTCACCGATCACGGTCAGATGATCCGCCTGAAGGCGCATCGGCAGATTGCTGAAACTGAACAACCCGAGAATCAGCACTGCCGCCGTGGCCAACGGTCTCCAGTGCGGGCGCAGGCGCGACAGGACGGTCACTTTCGGCGGCTGGGCGGCCAGGTTTTGCGCGCATTGCGTAACCTGCAGGCCGTCCCAGATCGCCTGCGCCTTGGCAAACGCCTCGGCATGCAACGGGTCGGCGTCGAGCCAGTCATGGAATTGTCGGGTCTGTTCTTCGCTCGGACTGCCCAACACGATGAGCCAGTCCATAGCCTGGTCCATTGCGCTGGCGGAGTCCCGCGCCGGGGAGGGCGGAGGGGAGCGATGGGTGTCCGTCACGGTGTTTCCTCGGCAGTGTCTGTGCACGGCTGTTTTTTTAGTGAAGCTCGAAGTGGAGCAAGAGTAGCAAAGCCTGCGCGCGTAAATCTGCGCTCTCAGTCGCCGTTTAGCCGCTGCGCGATGCCGATGCAGATCGCCATGATCAGCTTCAGCTCCTTTTGCACGGTGCTCAACGACACGCCGAGCTTCTCGGCAATCTCCAGATAGCTGTGCCCGTGCAGGCGACTGAGGATGAAAATCTGCTGCTGACGCGGGCTGAGTTCACTGAGGCTCACGTTCAAGCGTTCGAGCAACTGTTCGGCATGAGCGGCATCTTCGGCGCTACTGACGGGTGAGGCGACCGCCTGCACCACGTCCGGCGGTACATTGTCGAGCATCGTGCGGGACTGGATGCGTCGCGCACGCAGATGGTCCAGCGCCAGGTTGCGGGCGGTCTGGAACACGAAGGGTTCAAGGTGATCGATGGCCCGCTCGCTGAGCGCTCGGGTCACGCGCAGGTAGGTTTCCTGCAAGAGGTCTTCGGCGGTGCTGTGATTGTTGACCATCCGCTCCAGCGTGCGCAGCAGCGAGACGCGCTGGGCGATGAAGAGGTGATTGAAGCGCGATTGACTCACGGGAGGACCTGATCCATTTCGAGCAAATGATAATGCTTATCATCCGCTCGAATGGTCAAGTGCTGATTTGTGACGCTTTACCCACGACCCAGCAGATAGGTCGCGTAATCCGGGATGCGGTGTTCGTGAGCCTGATCCATCAACGGGCTGCTGAGGAGGTAATCGGCGCTGCATTCGTTGCAGGCCACCGGGATGTTCCAAACTGCCGCGACCCGCAGCAGCGCCTTGATGTCCGGGTCGTGGGGTTGCGGTTCGAACGGGTCCCAGAAGAACACCAGCATATCGACCCGCTGCTCGGCGATTCGCGCGCCCAGTTGTTGGTCGCCGCCCAGCGGACCGCTGATCATGCTTTCCACCGGCAGGTCGAGGCGTTGTTGTAACAACAACCCCGTTGTGCCGGTGGCGACCAGTTCATGTTGCGCGAGTTTGTCTTTCTGCCGCTCGGCCCAGTCCAGCAAAAATACTTTGCAGTGGTCGTGGGCAACCAGGGCGATACGCTTGCGCGCTGCCAGGGTTTTTTGCGTAAAGCTGATACCGATCATCGCTTGCTTCTCCCAGGCGTAATGCGCCGCGTAGGAGCTGCCGAAGGTTGCGATCTTTTGATCTTGATCTTTGTCGGCTTCACAACCGCCAGGATCAAAAGATCGCAGCCTGCGGCAGCTCCTACAGGTCCGCGTCGACGCAGGTGTCGAGCTGTTTATTCTGCGTTGCAGAGAGCCAGGCAGTTATCGAGCATGCGGTTGGAGAAGCCCCATTCGTTGTCGTACCAGGCCAGCACTTTGAGCAGCTTGCCGCTGGACTTGGTGTGGTTGGCGTCGAAGATCGACGACAGCGGGTTATGGTTGAAGTCGCTGGAAACCAGCGGCAGGGTGTTGTAACCCAGGATCTTCGAGTGCTGGCTGGCTTGTTTGAGCATCGCGTTGACTTCATCGGCCGACGCTTCGCGCTTGAGCTGCACGGTCAGGTCCACCAGCGACACGTTGATCACTGGAACACGCACCGCCATGCCGGTCAGTTTGCCCGCCAGTTCCGGCAGCACCAGGCCCACTGCTTCAGCGGCGCCGGTCTTGCTCGGGATCATGTTCTGGGTGGCGGAACGGGCGCGGTACGGGTCGGTGTGGTAGACGTCGGTCAGGTTCTGGTCGTTGGTGTAGGCATGGATGGTGGTCATCAGACCGCTTTCGATGCCCAGCTCGCGGTGCAGCACCTGGGCCACCGGGGCCAGGCAGTTGGTGGTGCATGAGGCGTTGGAAATAATCTGGTGCGACTGGCGCAGAATGTCGTGGTTAACCCCATAAACCACGGTGGCGTCGGCGCCTTTGGCCGGGGCCGAGATAATCACTTTGCGCGCGCCGGCCGTAATATGTGCGGCGGCTTTGGCACGGTCGGTGAACAGACCGGTGCATTCGAACACGACGTCGACCTTTTCCGCGGCCCAAGGCAATTCGGCCGGGTTGCGAATGGCGCTGACCGAAATACGGTCGCCGTTGACGGTCAGGCTTTCCTGATCGTGCTGGACATCGGCATCGAATGTGCCGTGAACGGTGTCGTACTTGAGCAGATGGGCATTCATCGAGCTGTCGCCCAGATCGTTGATCGCTACGATCTGCAGATCATGACGATAACCTTGGGTATACAGTGCGCGCAGGACATTACGGCCGATACGGCCAAAACCATTGATTGCAATTCGAAGAGTCATTTACAGCGCCGCCGTCGTTTTGTTGTTGGAATTACAAGATTATTCGCAAAAAAATAGAAAACAAGCCTTTTTAGTGGCAATATTTTGTTTTATCTACAACGAGTGACCTGAATCAACTGGTCCGAATGATCAAGAAAACCGTCTGTCATCCCAATCACAGCGGTGCTTGATCAGCATAGACAATCAGGTCGCCACATCCGTTAGCCTGGAGTTCTACACATGCATCCCCGCGTCCTTGAGGTCACCGAACGGCTTATCGCCCGCAGCCGCACCACGCGTGAGGCTTACCTTGCATTGATCCGCGGCGCCGCCAGCGACGGCCCGATGCGCGGCAAGCTGCAATGCGCCAACTTCGCCCATGGCGTAGCCGGGTGTGGCAGCGACGACAAGCACAGCCTGCGGATGATGAACTCCGCCAACATCGCAATAGTTTCGTCATATAACGACATGCTCTCGGCGCACCAGCCGTACGAAGTCTTTCCTGAACAGATCAAAAAAGCCCTGCGCGAAATCGGCTCCGTCGGCCAGTTCGCCGGTGGCACACCTGCGATGTGCGATGGCGTGACCCAGGGCGAGCCGGGCATGGAACTGAGCCTGCCGAGCCGCGAAGTGATCGCGCTGTCCACCGCTGTCGCGCTGTCCCACAACATGTTCGACGGCGCGTTGATGCTCGGCATCTGCGACAAGATCGTGCCGGGCCTGATGATGGGCGCGTTGCGTTTCGGTCATCTGCCGACGATTTTCGTGCCGGGCGGGCCGATGGTTTCGGGCATTTCCAACAAGCAGAAAGCCGATGTGCGTCAGCGCTACGCCGAAGGCAAGGCGACGCGCGAAGAGCTGCTGGAATCGGAGATGAAGTCCTACCACAGCCCTGGCACCTGCACTTTCTACGGCACCGCCAACACCAACCAGTTGCTGATGGAAGTCATGGGCCTGCACTTGCCGGGCGCCTCTTTCGTCAACCCGAACACCCCGTTGCGCGATGCCCTGACCCGCGAAGCGGCGCACCAGGTCACCCGCCTGACCAAGCAGAACGGCGACTTCATGCCGATCGGCGAAATCGTCGACGAGCGTTCGCTGGTCAACTCCATCGTGGCCCTGCACGCCACGGGCGGCTCGACCAACCACACCCTGCACATGCCGGCCATCGCCATGGCCGCGGGCATCCAGTTGACCTGGCAGGACATGGCCGACCTCTCCGAGGTGGTGCCGACCCTGAGCCACGTGTACCCGAACGGCAAAGCCGACATCAACCACTTCCAGGCGGCGGGCGGCATGTCGTTCTTGATCCGCGAACTGCTGGAAGCCGGGCTGCTGCACGAAAACGTCAACACGGTGCTCGGCCACGGCCTGAGCCGCTACACCATGGAACCGTTCCTCGAAAACGGCGAACTGGTCTGGCGCGAAGGCCCGATCGAAAGCCTCGACGAAACCATCCTGCGTCCAGTCGCGCGTGCGTTCTCGCCAGAGGGCGGCTTGCGGGTGATGGAAGGCAACCTCGGCCGTGGCGTGATGAAAGTTTCCGCCGTCGCTTTGGAAAACCAGGTCGTCGAAGCACCGGCCATGGTGTTCCAGGATCAGCAGGATCTGGCCGATGCATTCAAGGCCGGTTTGCTCGAGAAGGATTTTGTCGCGGTGATGCGCTTCCAGGGGCCGCGTTCCAACGGCATGCCGGAACTGCACAAGATGACGCCGTTCCTCGGCGTGCTGCAGGATCGCGGTTTCAAAGTCGCGTTGGTCACTGACGGGCGTATGTCCGGCGCCTCGGGGAAAATCCCGGCGGCGATTCACGTCAGCCCCGAAGCTTATGTGGGCGGCGCTTTGGCGCGAGTGCAAGAGGGCGATATCATCCGCGTCGATGGCGTCAAAGGCACTCTGGAGCTTAAGGTGGACGCCGAAGAATTCGCAGCGCGCGAGCCAGCCAAAGGTTTGTTGGGCAACAACATTGGCAGCGGTCGCGAACTGTTTGGTTTCATGCGCATGGCCTTCAGCTCCGCAGAGCAAGGCGCCAGCGCCTTTACTTCTGCCCTGGAGACGCTTAATTGAAACTGGCTTTGGTCGGTGACATCGGTGGTACCAACGCACGTTTCGCGTTGTGGAAAAACCAGCAGCTGGAATCGGTCCAGGTGCTGGCGACGGCAGACCACGCCAGCCCGGAGGAGGCGATTGCGCTCTACCTGAGCGGGCTCGGTCTGGCGCCGGGTTCGATCGGTTCGGTGTGCCTCTCCGTGGCTGGCCCCGTGAGCGGTGATGAATTCAAGTTCACCAACAATCACTGGCGACTCAGTCGCAAGGGGTTCTGCACGACTTTGCAGGTGGATCAACTGCTGCTGGTCAACGATTTTTCGGCGATGGCGCTGGGCATGACTCGCTTGCAACCGGGCGAGTTTCGGGTGGTCTGCGAAGGCACGCCGGAACCGTTGCGGCCAGCGGTGGTGATCGGCCCGGGCACTGGCTTGGGCGTGGGCACCTTACTCGATCTGGGCGAGGGCCGTTTTGCCCCATTGCCGGGGGAGGGCGGTCACGTCGATCTGCCGCTGAGCAGCCCGCGAGAAACCCAGCTGTGGCAACACATCTTCAACGAGATCGGCCATGTCAGCGCTGAAACGGCGTTGAGCGGCAGTGGTTTGCCGCGAGTCTACCGGGCGATCTGCGCGGTGGACGGGCACACGCCAGTGCTCGACACGCCTGAGTCGATTACGGCGGCGGGGCTGGCGGGCGATCCGATTGCCCTGGAAGTGCTCGAGCAGTTCTGCTGCTGGCTCGGTCGCGTGGCCGGCAACAATGTGCTGACCACCGGTGCACGGGGTGGTGTTTACATCGTTGGCGGGGTGATTCCACGGTTTGCCGATTTCTTCATCGAAAGCGGTTTCGCCCGGTGCTTCGCCGACAAGGGGTGCATGAGCGATTACTTCAAAGGCATTCCGGTGTGGCTGGTGACGGCGCCGTATTCCGGCCTTGTGGGTGCGGGTGTGGCGCTGGATCAGGCTTGAAACCGCGTCGCCTTCATCGCGGGCAAGCCACGCTCCCACAGGATTATCTACATTCTGAAAATGTGCGCATAACCTTGTGGGAGCGGGCTTGCCCGCGATGAGGCCCTCACAGACAACATAGATCCTTGAACGATCAGGCATAATCCTCTCTAACACAAACAACAAGGACGCCGCCCCGTGAGCTCAGTCAACAAGTCGATTTTGTTGGTCGATGACGATCAAGAGATACGCGAGTTGCTGGACACCTATCTGACCCGCGCCGGTTTCCAGGTCCGCACCACGCCCGATGGCGCAGGCTTTCGTCAGGCCCTGAACGAGGCGCCGAGCGATCTGGTGATTCTCGACGTGATGCTGCCGGACGAAGACGGTTTCAGCCTTTGCCGCTGGATCCGTCAGCACCCGCGCCAGGCCCATGTACCGATCATCATGCTCACCGCCAGCTCCGACGAGGCCGATCGCGTCATCGGTTTGGAACTGGGCGCCGACGACTACCTTGGCAAACCCTTCAGCCCCCGTGAATTGCAGGCGCGCATCAAAGCCTTGTTGCGCCGCGCGCAGTTCGGTCAGGAGCGTTCCGGCAGTGAAGTGCTGGCCTTCGATGATTGGCGGCTGGACATGGTCAGCCATCGACTGTTCCACATCGACGGCGAGGAAGTGATTCTCTCGGGCGCCGATTTCGCGCTGCTGAAACTGTTCCTCGATCACCCTCAGGAAATCCTCGATCGCGACACCATCGGCAACGCTACCCGTGGCCGTGACCTGATGCCGCTGGATCGCATCGTCGACATGGCCGTCAGCCGTTTGCGCCAGCGCCTGCGCGACACCGAAAAACCGCCACGGCTGATCCGTACCGTGCGCGGCAGTGGCTACCAACTGGCAGCCAACGTGGTTGCCAGCAATGGTCACTGAGTTCCTGCGCAAGCTCGCCGGGCGGGTGCCGGTGCCGCGCTCGTTGCTCGGGCGCATGTTGTTGCTGACCCTGCTGGCGGTATTGTTCGCCCAGACGCTGTCGAGCGTGATCTGGGTCTCGCAATTGCGCGCCACGCAGCTTGAAGGCCTGGTCACCAGTGCCCGCAGCCTGGCCCATTCGATGACGGCCAGCGTCAGTTATTTCCGCTCGTTGCCGGTAGCGTTTCGGCCGCTGGTGCTCGATCAATTGCGCAGCATGGGCGGCACCCGGTTCGTGGTGACGCTCAACGACAAACCCTTGGGCATGGAAGTGCTGCCAATCACCCCGCGCAAAGAAGCGGTGCTCAAAGCGGTGGACGAAGTGCTGCGCCAGTCGCTGGGCCAGGACACCGACATCTCGGTGACCTTCGTCAGCCCCGAAGACCTGCGGATTTTCAACGGCGGCTTGAAGCTCGATGAGTTGCCGCGTTCCTGGGCGCACTACGCGTTGACCCTGGAGCCGGTGAATCCGCCGGTGCTGGTCACGCAAATCCAGATGGCACCGGGGGAATGGCTGTACATCGCCTCCCTGTTGCCCGAGCCCTACACCAGTCTTGAAGAACAAGGCCTGCCGGCGCAGCAGGTCTGGTTCATCGTGCTCACCAGCGGTTTCTTGCTGCTGTTCATCGGCCTGCTGGTGCACTGGCAGAGCCGACCACTCAAGCGATTGGCGCGGGCGGCGCGGGACATGTCTCTGGGGGCCGAAGTCGAACCGGTGGCCGAGGGCGGCGGCAGTGAAGTGGTGGAAGTGGGGCGCGCTTTCAATGCGATGCGCGAGCGCATCAGCCGTTACCTGACCGAACGCAGCCAATTGTTCAGCGCGATATCCCATGACTTGCGCACGCCGATCACCCGCTTGCGATTGCGGGTGGAATTGCTTGAAGACGAAAAGCTGCAAGCCAAATTCGGTCGTGATCTGGATGAGCTGGAGTTGCTGGTCAAAGGCGCGTTGCAATGCGTGAAAGACACCGACATCCACGAAAACATCGAGCCGGTGGACCTCAACCATGTGCTCGACTGTCTGGTGGAACCGTATCTGGCGCCCAACGGCAATGGCCGTGTGACTCAACATGGCCGGGCGTTGGCGCCGTATCCCGGCAAGCCGTTGGCGCTCAAGCGTTGCATCGGCAACCTGATCGACAACGCCTTGAAATATGGGCAGAACGCACATCTGCACATCGATGACGACGAAAGCGCGTTTGTCCTGCATGTCGACGATGAAGGGCCGGGTGTGCCGGAGCAGCGGTTGGAGCAGGTGTTCGAGCCGCACTTCCGCTTGGCCGGGCAGCAGCAGGGTTATGGCCTGGGGCTGGGGATCGCGCGCAACATTGCCCATAGCCATGGTGGTGAAGTCAGCCTGCAAAACCTGCGTGAAGGTGGGTTGCGGGTGACGTTGCAATTGCCGCGTAGTGTTGATTAGCCTGTGGCGAGGGGGCTTGCCCCCGTTGGAGTGCGAAGCGCTCCCCGAGCAGTCACCGCGGCTCACCTGAAGGAGCGAGCTGGCAGGTTTTCACGACTGCTTCGCAGCCGAACGGGGCGATGCGGCGTTCCGACAAGCCCCCTCGCCACAAGTAATCACTCACCCCAACATCTGAGTGAATGTCACAACTCGGTGACATAACTCGCCCCCTTCGTTACCTGCCTGCCACCGCCCGTTGTTTAGACTGCCCCCAGTCATAACAACAAAAAAGGTACTCCCATGGACACCTTCCAACCCGCCTTCAGCAGTTGGCTGAACGCGCCTGCCCATCAGCAATGGCTCTTCGCCGAAGGCCTGCACCTGTTGGCATTTGCCAAGGCTTCAAAGCTTGCCGAAGGCTTTGGCAATCTCGATGAAAAGGGTCGCCTGCCGGCCAACGCGCAAGCTGAAACCATGAACACCGCGCGCATGACTCACAGCTTCGCCATGGCCCATATCCAGGGTCTGCCGGGGTTTGCCGAGCTGGTGGATCACGGCATCCAAGCCCTCAGCGGGCCACTGCGTGATGCCGAACACGGCGGCTGGTTCGCCACGCCCGAACACCGTGACGGCAATACCGGCAAAGCCGCTTACCTGCATGCTTTCGTGGCGTTAGCCGCGAGTTCTGCGGTGGTCGCTCGGCGTCCTGGCGCACAAGCCTTGCTTGACGATGCGATCCATATCATCGACACGCATTTCTGGTGCGAGGAGGAGGGCGCCATGCGCGAATCCTTCAACCGTGATTGGAGTGAAGAGGAAGCCTACCGCGGCGCCAACAGCAACATGCACGCCACCGAAGCCTTTCTTGCCCTGGCCGATGTCACCGAGGACAACCGCTGGCTGATTCGCGCCCAGCGCATCGTCGAGCGAGTCATTCACGATCACGCCGCGGCCAATGACTATCTGGTGGTCGAGCATTTTGACCGCGACTGGCAGCCGCTACGCGACTACAACCACGACAACCCGGCTGATGGTTTCCGCCCTTACGGCACCACGCCGGGCCATGGTTTTGAATGGGCGCGGCTGTTGCTGCATCTTGAAGCGGCGCGGGTGCAGGCCGGGATACTCACGCCGGGCTGGCTCGCCACCGATGCGCAAAAACTGTTCGACCACAATTGCCGTCACGGCTGGGACGTCGACGGTGCGCCGGGCATTGTCTACACCCTCGACTGGGACAATCGCGCGGTGGTTCGCCATCGCCTGCACTGGACGCACGCCGAAGCCAGTGCCGCCGCCAGTGCGCTGCTGAAACGCACCGGTGATGAGCAATACGAGCACTGGTACCGACTGTTCTGGGAATTCTGTGACAGTCATTTCATCGACCGTTGCGATGGCAGCTGGCATCACGAACTCGATCCGCTGAACCGTCCGAGCGCCGATATCTGGGCTGGCAAACCCGACCTGTATCACGCTTGGCAAGCCGTTTTGATCCCGCGCCTGCCGCTGGCGCCGAGCATGGCCACTGCGCTGGCGCAATTGTCCCAGAGCATTCCTGTGTAACCATGTGGTGACATTCGCGCGTCCCTTCGTTACCTGCGAAGGGGCATCCCCTGTTTAGAATCCTATGCAGCGCAAGCACCAGACTTGCATGCATAACAACAAGAAAGGTACTACTAGATGAATGCGATTTCTCGCCTCGCTACTGTCATTTCTCTCGCTTCTCTGCTTCCCGTTGCTGCATTCCCTGTCAGTGCCCTTGCCGCCGATGCCAAAGGTTCGGTGGAAGTCGTTCACTGGTGGACGTCTGGTGGTGAAAAAGCGGCCGTCGATGTGCTCAAGGCCCAAGTCGAAAAAGACGGCTTCACCTGGAAAGACGGCGCAGTCGCCGGCGGTGGCGGTTCCACGGCCATGACCGTACTCAAAAGCCGCGCCGTGGCCGGTAACCCGCCGGGCGTTGCCCAGATCAAAGGTCCGGACATCCAGGAGTGGGGCAGCACAGGCCTGCTCAGCACCGACACCCTCAAAGACGTTTCCAAGTCCGAAGGCTGGGATAACCTGCTGATCAAGAAAGTCTCCGACACCGTGAAATACGAAGGCGATTACGTCGCCGTGCCGGTGAACATCCACCGCGTCAACTGGCTGTGGATCAACCCGGAAGTCTTCAAGAAAGCCGGGATCGAAAAAGCGCCGACCACCCTCGAAGAATTCTATGCCGCTGGCGACAAACTGAAAGCCGCCGGCTTCATCGCGCTCGCCCACGGTGGCCAACCTTGGCAGGACAGCACCGTGTTTGAAGACGTGGTGCTCTCGGTCATGGGCGCAGACGGTTACAAGAAAGCCCTGGTCGACCTGGATCAGAAAACCCTCTCGGGCCCCGAGATGGCCAAGGCCTTCACCGAGCTGAAAAAAATCACCGGCTACATGGACCCGAACCGCGCTGGTCGTGACTGGAACATCGCGGCCGCCGACGTCATCAATGGCAAGGCCGGCATGCAGATGATGGGCGACTGGGCCAAGAGCGAATGGACCGCCGCGAAGAAAGTCGCGGGCAAGGACTACCAGTGCGTGCCGTTCCCGGGCACCGAAAAAGCCTTCACCTACAACATCGACTCGATGGCTGTATTCAAGCTCAAAGCTGATCGCAAAGGCGACATCGCCGCCCAACAAGACCTGGCCAAGGTCGCTCTGGGCAAAGACTTCCAGAAAGTCTTCAGCATCAACAAAGGCTCGATCCCGGTGCGTACCGACATGCTTAACGACATGAGCGCGCTGGGCTTCGATTCTTGCGCTCAAGCGTCCGCCAAGGATTTCCTGGCTGACGAGAAGACTGGCGGCCTGCAACCGAGCATGGCGCACAACATGGCCACTTCCCTGGCCGTGCAGGGCGCGATCTTCGATGTGGTGACCAACTTCATGAACGACAAGAACGCTGACCCGGCCAAGGCCAGCGCGCAACTGGCGTCGGCCGTCAAAGCTGCCCAGTAACTCCTGACACAACCTGATCCTGGGTGGAATGGGATTGTGTGGGAGCGGGCTTGCCCGCGATGCAGGCGACTCGGTTTAACTTCGAACCGTGTTGATGCCATCGCAGGCAAGCCAGCTCCCACAGGGTCCTGCTCCACCAGAGATCACTGTGCCGATTCATTTCTCTTCACCTGGATTATCCCGATGAGCTCTGTGGCGGTTTTCAGCAAAGCCTCACCGTTCGACGCACTGCAGCGCTGGCTCCCCAAGCTGGTTTTGGCGCCAAGCATGCTGATCGTCCTGGTTGGTTTTTACGGTTACATCATCTGGACATTCGTACTGTCCTTCACCAATTCCAGCTTCATGCCGAGCTACAAGTGGGTCGGCCTGCAGCAATACATTCGCCTGATGGACAATGATCGCTGGTGGGTCGCGAGCAAAAACCTCGCGGTGTTCGGCGGCATGTTCATCGGCATCAGCCTGGTGCTGGGCGTGTTCCTCGCCGTGCTGCTGGATCAGCGCATTCGCAAGGAAGGCTTCATTCGCACCGTTTACCTGTACCCGATGGCGCTCTCGATGATCGTCACCGGTACCGCGTGGAAATGGCTGCTCAACCCAGGCTTGGGTCTGGACAAGATGCTGCGTGACTGGGGCTGGGAAGGCTTCCGTCTCGACTGGCTGGTGGATCAGGATCGCGTGGTGTATTGCCTGGTGATCGCCGCCGTGTGGCAAGCCTCCGGGTTTGTGATGGCGATGTTCCTGGCCGGCCTGCGTGGCGTCGATCAATCGATCATCCGCGCGGCGCAAGTCGACGGTGCGAGCCTGCCGACCATCTACTTGAAGATCGTATTGCCGAGCCTGCGCCCGGTGTTCTTCAGCGCTTTCATGATCCTGGCGCACATCGCGATCAAGAGCTTCGACCTGGTGGCAGCAATGACCGCGGGTGGCCCGGGCTATTCGTCCGACCTGCCGGCGATGTTCATGTACTCCTTCACTTTCAGCCGTGGCCAGATGGGCATTGGTTCGGCGAGCGCCATGATGATGCTCGGCGCGATCCTGGCGATTCTGGTGCCGTACCTGTACTCCGAATTGCGAGGCAAACGCCATGAGTAATCAACTCGGAAAACCGGCGATCAGCTTCAGCCGCATCGCAATTTACGCAACCTTGTTGCTAGCCGCGGCGATCTATTTGGTCCCGCTGGTGGTGATGCTGCTGACCAGCTTCAAATCGCCGGAAGACATCCGCACCGGCAACCTGTTGAGCTGGCCGCAAGTGATTGATGGCATCGGCTGGATCAAGGCCTGGGACAGTGTCGGCAGCTACTTCTGGAACTCGGTGAAAATCACCGTCCCGGCAGTGCTGATCTCTACGTTCATCGGTGCCATGAACGGCTATGTGCTGTCGATGTGGCGCTTCCGTGGTTCGCAACTGTTCTTCGGCCTGTTGTTGTTCGGCTGCTTCCTGCCGTTCCAGACCGTGCTGCTGCCAGCCTCGTTCACCCTCGGCAAGATCGGCCTGGCCAACACCACCACGGGCCTGGTGCTGGTGCACGTGGTCTACGGCCTGGCGTTCACCACGCTGTTCTTCCGCAACTACTACGTGAGCATTCCGGATGCGCTGGTCAAGGCGGCGCGACTGGATGGCGCGGGCTTCTTCACGATTTTCTGGAAGATCCTGCTGCCGATGTCGATCCCGATCGTGATGGTCTGCCTGATCTGGCAGTTCACGCAAATCTGGAATGACTTCCTGTTCGGTGTGGTCTTCGCCAGTGGCGATGCCCAGCCGATTACCGTGGCCCTGAACAACCTGGTCAACACCAGCACCGGGGCCAAGGAATACAACGTTGATATGGCCGCCGCGATGATCGCCGGGCTGCCGACACTGCTGGTCTACATATTCGCTGGCAAGTATTTCCTGCGTGGGCTGACGTCCGGCGCGGTCAAGGGGTAGAACATGGCAACTCTCGAATTACGTAACGTCAACAAAACCTACGGCGCCGGTCTGCCGGACACCCTGAAAAACATCGAACTGAAGATCGATGACGGTGAGTTCCTGATCCTGGTCGGCCCATCGGGCTGCGGTAAATCCACCTTGATGAACTGCATCGCCGGTCTGGAAAACATCAGCGGCGGGGCGATTCTGGTGGACGACGCCGACATCAGCGGCATGAGCCCGAAAGATCGCGACATCGCCATGGTGTTCCAGTCCTACGCGCTGTACCCGACCATGAGCGTGCGCGACAACATCGCGTTCGGCCTGAAGATTCGCAAAATGCCCACCGCCGAAATCGACGAAGAAGTCGCTCGCGTGGCCAAGCTGCTGCAAATCGAACACCTGCTGAGCCGCAAACCGGGCCAGCTTTCCGGCGGTCAACAACAGCGCGTGGCCATGGGCCGGGCGCTGGCGCGGCGGCCGAAGATTTACCTGTTCGATGAACCGCTGTCCAACCTCGACGCCAAGCTGCGGGTCGAGATGCGCACCGAAATGAAACTGATGCACCAGCGCCTGAAAACCACCACGGTCTACGTGACCCACGACCAGATTGAAGCCATGACCCTGGGCGACAAAGTGGCGGTGATGAAGGACGGGATCATTCAGCAATTCGGCACGCCGAAAGACATCTACAACAACCCGGCCAACCTGTTCGTGGCGAGCTTCATCGGTTCGCCGCCGATGAACTTCATCCCCCTGCGTTTGCAGCGTAAGGAAGGTCGGTTGGTAGCGCTGCTCGACAGCGGTCAGGCGCGCTGCGAATTGCCGCTGGGCATGCAGGACGCCGGGCTCGAAGACCGTGAAGTGATCCTCGGCATGCGCCCGGAGCAGATCGTTCTGGCGAACGGCGAGCCGAATGGTTTGCCGACCATTCGTGCCGAAGTGCAGGTCACCGAACCGACCGGTCCCGACACCCTGGTGTTCGTCAATCTCAACGACACCAAAGTCTGCTGCCGCCTGGCACCGGACGTCGCGCCGGCCGTAGGCGAGACCCTGACCCTGCAATTCGATCCATCGAAAGTGCTGTTGTTCGATGCCAAGACCGGTGAACGCCTGGGGGTGGCCGGCCTGCCGAAAGCTGAAGCTCACAGCGCCAACGTAGCCCAATTCAAAGGCCGCTGAAGATCAAAAAATGTGGGAGCGAGCCTGCTCGCGATGACGGACTGACATCCAGCATCGATGTCGACTGATACACCGCAATCGCGAGCAGGCTCGCTCCCACAGGGGGGATCCGTGGCGCCCGGACTGTCGTGCGTCGCACTTGATGTAAACCGCGTTAGATAAAAACAGTTAATAACAATAAAGACGAGGATGTAGGGATGAAGAAGAAGAACAACGCTCAGCTTATCTGCCAATTGTCAGCTCTTGCGATGATGACTATGGCCGGTAGCGTACACGCGGCTGACGCGTTCAGTGCCGACTCGCAGTGGATGACCGGTGATTGGGGCGGCGAGCGTACCAAGCTGATCGAACAAGGTATCGACATCAAGGCCGACTATGTCGGTGAAGTGGGCGCCAACCTGCATGGCGGCTACAACGACGACAAGACGGCGCGTTACGCCGACCAGTTTGGCTTGGGCGTGGCGCTGGACCTGGAAAAACTGTGGGGCTGGGATAACACCCAGGCCAAGATTCAACTCACCAACCGTAACGGTCAGAACATCTCCAATGACCGTGTCGGCGACCCGCGTGCCGGCACCTTGAGTTCCTCCCAGGAAGTCTACGGCCGTGGCCATATGGTCCGTCTGACCCAATTGTGGATCAAGCACCAGTTCCTCGACGGTAAACTGGACGTCAAGGCCGGTTACTTCGGCGAAGGCGAAGATTTCAACACCTTCCCTTGCGAGTTCCAGAACCTGGCGTTCTGCGGTTCCCAAGCGGGTAACTGGGCTACCAACATCTGGTACAACTGGCCGGTCATGCAGGCGGCGGTTCGCGTGAAGTACAACATCACGCCTGAGTTCTATGCGCAGATCGGCGCGTACAACCAGAACCCGTCGCAACTGGAGCACGGTAACGGCTTCAAGCTCAGCGGCAGTGGTACCAAGGGCACCGTCTTGCCAGTCGAACTGGTCTGGTCACCGAAGGTCAACAACCTGCCGGGCGAATACCGTGTGGGTTACTACAAGAGCACGGCCGATGCCGATGACGTCCGTAAAGACGACAACGACAATGACGCAGCGACCACAGGCAACTCCTATCGCAGCCACGACAGCAAGCATGGCTACTGGTTTGTGGCGCAGCAACAACTCACCACCCACAACGGTGATGCTTCACGCGGTCTGAACATCGCGGCCAACGCCACCTTCCACGACAAGGACACCAACATCGTCGATAACTACCAGTCGCTGATGTTTGTGTACAAGGGCCCATTCGACGCACGTCCAAAAGATGACGTCGGGATCGGTTTTGCCCGTATCCATGTCAACGATGACGTGAAGAAAAACGCCGAATTGGTCAACGCCGCCAATGGTGTCACCGACTACAACGATCCGCTGTTCTCGCCGTTGCGTTCCACCGAGTACAACTACGAGATCAACTACGGCTTCCACGTTACCAACTGGCTGACCGTCCGTCCTAACCTGCAATACATCACTCATCCGGGCGGTGTGGATGAAGTCGACAACGCTCTGGTGGCTGGTCTGAAAATTCAGTCGGTGTTCTAACGCTGTTGCGATAAGCTCCTCTCTATGTGCGCATTTTTGCGGACGGCCATGGCTGTCCGCTTTTTTTTGGGGCTGATCCGCCAGGCTGCTGACGAATGCATTGTGGCGAGGGAGCTTGCTTGTGGCGAGGGGGCTTGCCCCCGTTGGAGTGCGCAGCGCTCCCCCAATACAGTTGTCTTAAGAATCGCATGGTCACCTTTTACGACTGCTTCGCAGTCGAACGGGGGCGAGCCCCCTCGCCACAGGTAAGCTCTCTGACCAATGAAAGCGCTGTTGCCAAAGTATTGATGAGTACACCAATGATTTTCAGGACCGTGGCACATGCTTGAGCATCCGCTACAACGCTTCTTCAAATCCTTGCGCGAACGTCCGGTGTTTGCGTGGGAGCGCTATCAGATGCGCGATGTGCTGGTGATCGATCATCCGCTGTGTCAGGCGGTGTTCAGTCGGCAGGGCGCGCAGTTGCTGCACTTCCAGCCAAAGGGTCAGAAACCCTGGCTGTGGTGCGCGGCGAAGTGGCCACATGTCGGTGCGATTCGCGGCGGTGTGCCGGTGTGCTGGCCGTGGTACGGCCGTCATCCGAGCGAAAACGCCTGGCCGTCCCATGGCTGGGCGCGTTTGCTCGACTGGAAACTGCTCGACAGCAGCAGTGATGACGATGGCGTGCGCCTGCACTGGCAGTTACAGCTGTGCGACTGGCAAGTGGACTTGCATGCGCACCTGGGCGAACGCATGGATTTGCACCTGAGCACCGAGCATCAGGACGACATGCCGTGCCAGTTGAGCCAGGCGTTGCACGCCTATTGGCGTATTGGTGACGTGGGTGAGGTAGCGCTGTCTGGGCTCGACGGCGCGCAAGGTTACGACCAGTTGAGCCGCCAGGTTTGCCAGCAGGAAGGCGAGTTGAGGGTCGACGGGGGTTGTCAGCGAGTGTTCCAGCATGACGGCGAATTGCAGCTCATGGACCACGCCTGGCAGCGGCAGCTGTGCATCGATACCGGTGACCATGCGGACACGGTGGTCTGGCATCCCGGCTCGCGGCCGTTGCTGGGGGTGAGCTGGAATGAGGTTTTAGAGTTCGTGTGTGTGGAGGCAGCCAGCGGCGGGACCGACAGCCTGTGCCTGGCACCGGGGGAGCGGGCGCATTTGAGTTTGCAGGCGAGGGTGGGGGTTTAGCTCAACATCTGCGGTGTTGCGCCGGACCTCATCGCGGGCAAGCCCGCTCCCACAGGGATATTCAGTGAACACAGATTTGTGTGCGCCGTAGATTTCTGTGGGAGCGGGCTTGCCCGCGATGAGGCCCGAACAGGCAATGAAGATCCTGGGTTAGTTGAATTCATCCCCAATCGGATACCGACTGGCATTCAGGCTTTCCTTGATCTTGCGCAAATGCGGCTGGAAATCCACGCCCCGGCGCAGGGTCATGCCGGTGGCGAGCACATCGAGCACGGTCAACTGAATGATCCGAGACGTCATCGGCATGTAGATGTCGGTGTCTTCCGGCAGCGGAATGTTCAGGCTCAAGGTACTGGCCTTGGCCAGTGGCGACCCCTCGGCCGTCAAACCCAGCACTGAAGCGCCGTTTTCCCGGGCGATGCGCGCCACTTCCACCAGTTCGCGGGTGCGGCCGGTGTAGGAAATGATCACGAACAACTCACCGGTATGGGCCACCGAAGCAATCATGCGTTGCATCAGCACGTCGGCATGGGCGGTCACCGCCAGGTTGAAGCGGAAGAACTTGTGTTGCGCATCCAGCGCCACCGGGGCCGAGGCGCCGAGGCCGAAGAAGTGGATCTGCCGGGCCTGGATCAACAGGTCGACGGCGCGGCTGATCAGGTTCGGGTCAAGCGCCTGCAACGCACTGTCCAAAGAGGCGATGGCGCTGCCGAAAATCTTTTTCGTATACGCTTCCGGATTGTCATCGGCTTCAACCGCCCGGCTGACATACGCCGCGCCACTGGCCAGGCTCTGGGCCAGCTGCAGTTTCAGTTCCGGGTAGCCGCTGACACCGAACGAACGGCAGAAACGGTTGACCGTCGGCTCGCTGACCTTAGAGGCTTGGGCGAGGGCGGCGATGCTGAACCGGGTGGCCTGCTCTGGGTTGAGCAGGATCACTTCGGCGACTTTGCGTTCTGCCTTGTTCAGGTCTTCAAGGCGATTCTGGATCTGTTCCAGTAAATTTCGCACGCGGTCCATTACATGTTCCTTAGGTCAGCAGCGCAAATAAGCGTTCGGCTAATGCAAATTGGGCCTTTGATACGACCCATAACGGTGGCCTATCCTACTGATGGCTCCGACCGACCACCACTCGGAATCTGTATTTTGCGAAAATGTTGTGGTTATTACTACATTTTCCCTTGAGTGATGCCTTGAAAAAAGGTATTTGTAGCTTAACTTGATAAAAGAACAAACATCATGCCTTCGATTACGGTTGAACCGTGCACCTTTGCCTTGTTCGGCGCTCTCGGCGATCTAGCCCTGCGCAAGCTGTTTCCTGCCCTCTATCAACTCGATGGTGCCGGCCTGCTTCATGAGGATACGCGCATTATCGCGCTGGCCCGTGAACCCGGCAGCGAGCAGCAGCATCTGGCATTCATCGCCACTGAGCTGCGCCGCTACGTGGGCGCCAAAGAGCTGGATGAAGCGGTGGTCGAGCGCTTCCTGGCCCGTTTGAGCTACCTGCACGTCGACTTCCTCAAGGCTGACGATTACGTCGCCCTGGCCGAGCAGGCTGGCAGCGCCCAGCGAGTGATTGCCTACTTCGCCACCCCGGCGGCGGTTTATGGCGCTATTTGCGAGAACCTGTCGAAGGTCGGTCTGACCGAAAACACCCGTGTGGTGCTGGAAAAACCCATCGGTTCGGACCTGGAATCCTCGCGCAAGGTCAATGACGCCGTGGCGCAGTTCTTCCCGGAGAACCGCACCTACCGCATCGACCATTACCTGGGCAAAGAGACCGTACAAAACCTGATCGCCCTGCGTTTCGCCAACAGCCTGTTCGAAACCCAGTGGAACCAGAATTACATCTCCCACGTGGAAATCACCGTGGCCGAGAAGGTCGGGATCGAAGGTCGTTGGGGTTACTTCGACAAGGCTGGCCAGCTGCGGGACATGATCCAGAATCACCTGCTGCAATTGCTCTGCCTGATCGCCATGGACCCGCCGGCCGACCTGTCCGCCGACAGCATTCGCGATGAGAAAGTCAAAGTCCTCAAGGCGCTGGCGCCGATCAGCCCGGAAGGCCTGACCACTCAAGTGGTGCGCGGCCAGTACATCGCCGGCCACAGCGAAGGCAAATCGGTACCCGGGTATCTGGAGGAGCCTAATTCCAACACCCAGAGCGACACCGAAACCTTCGTCGCCCTGCGTGCCGACATCCGCAACTGGCGCTGGGCCGGTGTGCCGTTTTACCTGCGGACCGGCAAGCGCATGCCGCAAAAGCTGTCGCAGATCGTCATCCACTTCAAGGAACCGTCGCACTACATCTTCGCCCCCGAGCAGCGCTTGCAGATCAGCAACAAACTGATCATCCGCCTGCAACCGGACGAAGGCATTTCCTTGCGCGTGATGACTAAAGAACAAGGCCTGGACAAGGGCATGCAGCTGCGTAGCGGTCCGTTGCAGCTGAATTTTTCCGACACCTATCGCAGCGCGCGGATTCCCGACGCCTACGAGCGTTTGTTGCTGGAAGTGATGCGCGGCAATCAGAACTTGTTTGTCCGTAAAGATGAAATCGAAGCCGCGTGGAAGTGGTGTGACCAGTTGATCGCCGGGTGGAAAAAATCCGGTGATGCGCCCAAGCCGTACGCGGCCGGGTCGTGGGGGCCGATGAGCTCCATTGCACTGATTACGCGGGACGGGAGGTCGTGGTATGGCGATATCTGAATTGAAACTGCCTCAGGGCGTTAGCGCTCATGAGTTCAAAAGCCCGGTGCTGCTGGCCGAAGGCCTGGCATTGACGGTGGCCAAGCAACTGAGCGACGCGATTGCTGCACAAGGCGCCGCGACGCTGGTGGTGTCTGGCGGGCGTAGCCCGGTGGCGTTTTTCCAGCACCTGGCCAAGCAGGCGCTGGACTGGTCGAAAGTGGTTGTCAGCCTGGCTGACGAGCGCTGGGTGCCGGTGGAACATGCCGACAGCAATGCCGGTCTGCTCAAGCGTTACCTGTTGCAAGGCCCGGCGGCCAAGGCTCAGTTCCTGAGCCTCTACAGTGCCACTGCCAACCTGGAACAGGCCGCCGAGCAGGCTGATCGCTTGCTCGCCGAATTGCCGTCGATCGACGTGCTGGTGCTGGGCATGGGTGACGACGGTCATACCGCGTCGCTGTTCCCCAACAGCCCGAACCTGGCCGACGCCTTGAAAGTCGACGGTACCCGTCGTTGCTGGCCGATGCTGGCGCCGACCGTGCCCCATCAACGCCTGACCATGAGTCGCGCGCTGCTGGCTTCGGCGAAGCACACCGTTCTATCGATTTCCGGTCAGTCCAAGCTGACCACCCTGAATGCCGCACTGGCCGGTGACGATGTCGCCGCCATGCCGATTCGGGCGTTTCTGCAACCTACGTTAGAGATTTACTGGTGCCCATGAACCAAGGATCAGCCGCTATGACAAACACATCCCCGACCGTTTCCATGGCGGACAAAGTTGCCCTGATCGACAGCCTCTGCGCCAAGGCGCGGATCCTGCCGGTGATCACCATCGCTCGTGAACAGGACGTACTGCCGTTGGCCGACGCCCTGGCGGCCGGTGGCCTGACGGCGCTGGAAGTGACCCTGCGTTCGCAGTTCGGCCTCAAGGCGATCCAGATCCTGCGCGAGCAGCGCCCGGAACTGGTGACCGGTGCCGGCACCGTGCTTGATCGCAGCATGCTGGCCGCTGCCGAAGCGGCCGGTTCGCAATTCATCGTGACGCCGGGCATCACCCGTGACCTGCTTGAAGCCAGTGTCGACAGCCCGATCCCGCTGTTGCCGGGCATCAGCAACGCCTCCGGCATCATGGAAGGCTATAGCCTGGGTTATCGCCGCTTCAAGCTGTTCCCGGCGGAAGTCAGCGGCGGCGTCGCGGCCATCAAGGCCCTGGGCGGCCCGTTCGGCGAAGTAAAATTCTGCCCGACCGGCGGCGTCAGCCCGGCCAACATCAAGAGCTACATGGCGTTGAAAAACGTGATGTGCGTGGGCGGTAGCTGGATGCTTGACCCTGAGTGGATCAAGAACGGCGACTGGGCCCGCATCCAGGAGTGCACCGCCGAGGCGCTGGCCCTGCTGGACTGATTAACCAAATTTTTACCAAACACTTCGTTGTGTGTTCTACGGCTTTACGGTGCGCTTGGTCGGTGCACCGTTTTTTTTTGCCTGATGAAAACCCCAGTGACTGTCGACACGCTCTTTGTAGCAGCTGGCGAAGCCTGCGTTCGGCTGCGCAGCAGTCGTGAATCCAGCTGACGCGGTCTGCCTGACGTACCGCAATCTCTGATTTTACGACTGCTGCGCAGCCGAACGCAGCCTCGCAGGCTCGGCAGCTGCTACAGATCGAAATCATGCGATACATAGTTACCGCATCTCGTTGCTCGTCCAGCGCTAACCTGCGTTCATCTTATGGAAGAGAGAACGTCATGGAAGACAACACTGCAATTACATCCCCACCACCGGCTTGCCAACTGTCACCCGAACAGATCGCCGGCCCGTATTTTCGAAACCCGAAACTGATCAGACGAAACATCAGCGAAGGCATGGATGGCATTCCCTTGGTGCTGCGGCTGACGATCGTCGATGCGATGACCGGTCAACCGGTCACCGGGGCGGTGGTCGATATCTGGCATTGCAACGCACGCGGGGCGTATTCGGGCTGGAGCAAGGTCGATCCGGACAAGGAAGTCGACGTCGATGCCATCGGTTCGATCCCGCGCACCGATGACGATACCTACCTGCGCGGCGGGCAATTTACCGATCACTTGGGCGTGGTGCGATTTACCACCATTTACCCGGGTTTTTATGCTGGCCGCGCCCTGCATATTCATGTGGCGGTACGAATCACCGCCGGCAACAACTACCTGGAAGAGCGGCATGTCGCCTGGATTGGGCAGCTGTACTTTCCCGAGGTGGCCTCGCGGACGGTACTCAATGCCCGCGAGTACCGTGGGCGTGGCATCTGCGCGCTGAACAACGAGCAGGATGAGTTCTATCAGGGCATGGGCGGTGCCGCCTCGACCTTGAATGTCCATGCCATCGGTCGAGACTCGAACGAAGACGGCTTTTTCGGGCACATGACCATCGGTGTCGACACGTTTGCGGTGTCATCGCAAATCAAGCCCGAAGACTTCGACAAATACACCGTGTGACCTCAGCGCAATTCAGTCAGCGCCCGGGCCAGCAGATCCATGTCGGCTGCGGTGGTGGTGAGCCCCGGCGTAATGCGGATGCACGGGCCACACGCCGCACCGCTGCGCGCCACGGTAAACAGGTTGTAGTCGTTGAGCAGTCGCTCGACCATCGCCTGCTGATCGGCATGCCGGGTAAAGCGCATCGCGGTGATGCCGCAATACAGGCGCGGGTCATTCGGGGTCATGACTTCGATTCCCGGTAACCCCCGAACGGCATCGACCCATCGGTTGCGCAGGTAATTGAGCCGCGTGCCCTTGGCGACGGAACCGCCCATGGCGTGATGTTCTTCGAACACCAGTGGCAGGGTCAGCAGGGCCGGGATGTTCGGGGTGCTATACGGCGTGCGGGCGCGAATATCGGTGACCGGGAAATGCATCTCGCCCATGTCCGGGTCGATGTCGACCAAGCGCTGGGGCGCGATGTAGATGAAGCCCAGGGTCAGCGGCGCGCCGATCCATTTGTGCAGGTTATAGCCGGCAAAGGCGATGCCCAGTTCGTCGAGATTGAATTCGATTTGGCCGAGGGCATGGGCGCCGTCGAGAATCACATCGATGCCGTGTTCCCTGGCGGCAGTGGCAATCGCCTGCACCGGCATGACCAGCCCGGTGCGATGGGTGACGTGGGTCAGGGCCATCAGCTTCAGTCGCGGATAACGGATAAAAGCTTCGCGATAAGTGGTCAGCAAACTGTCGAAACTGGCGGGGTGGCGGTGTTCGATCTCGATCAGTTCCACGCCTCGATAGCGCGCCAGCCAACGCATCGCGCCCTTGACCGTGTCGTACTCCAGATCGCATATCAGCACTTGATCGCCAGGTTCCAGGCGGTTGTAGTTGCGGATCAGCGATTGCAGGCCATCCGAGGCGTTGCGGGTGAGGGCGACGGCTTCGGCGGGGGCACCGATCAGCTCGGCCAATTGCGCACGAATCTTGACGCTTTCGCCCTGTTCGAAGCGCTGACGCACATGCACCGAGTTGCCGCGGTTGATCAGCTCGATGTTGCGCTGATACTCCTCGACCACGGTGCGCGACATGCGCCCGAAGTAACCGTTTTCCAGGTTCAGGGGGCCGGGTTCGACAGCATAACGGTCGGCAAAGGTCTGCCAAAAGGCTTCATCGCGGGAACGGCGGGTGTTATCGGGCATGAGCTACTCGGTGAGGTAGGGCGGGTCAGTGGCGAGGCGCAGGTTTGCCGTGTTTGGCGCGCAGCGGTTCAAGTAGCTCCGACAAGCCGTTGTGGTCGATTTCCTGCATCAAGGCCAGTAAACCGCCCAGTTCACCGTGGGGGAAACCTTCGCGAGCGAACCAGTTCAGGTACTGGCCGGGCAGGTCAGCAATGATGCGGCCCTTGTATTTGCCGAAGGGCATTTCGCGGGTAATCAGCAGTTCTAGCTTTTCGGGATTCATCATCAGTCGTCTTGATTCAAAGCAGTCTGGAAAATACAGGCATTCTGCATGCAGGCCAAATGACAGATCATGCAAAAAAAGCGGATACAGATTTCTACTTAAACGACAACCGATTGAAATATAAGTAAAAAGGCATCAATTCAAAGCTGGCATGCAGGGTGCAACTACTAATTGCATCTTTCATCAACCGCAAGGAATTGAAAAATGACCGACATCAATAAAGACGCGATCTCTGTACTCAACGACCTGATTGAAACCAGTAAAGACGGTCAGGAAGGGTTCAAGACTTGCGCTGAAGACATCAAACATCCAGAACTTAAAAACCTGTTCATGCAGCGCTCCGCCGACTGCGCGGCTGCTGCTGCCGAGCTGCAGGCCACTGTGCGTTCCCTGGGCGGTGATCCGGAAACCTCCACCAGCGTCAGCGGCGATCTGCACCGTCGCTGGGTCGACGTGAAGGCGATGTTCACCGGCAAGGACGAAGAGGCGGTGCTGAACGAAGCCGAACGCGGTGAAGACCACGCGCTGAAGGCTTACAAGGACGCACTGGAAAAAATCAACAAGGACAACCTGGTGAGCATTCGTGACATCGTTGAACGCCAGTATCACGGCGTACAACGCAACCATGATCAGGTGAAAGCCCTGCGTAACCAGGCTCGCGCGCGCTCATAAGCGTTCGTTATCTGTCGAAAACGCCAGCTCGTCTGGCGTTTTTTTGTGTTCGGCATTTAATGCTGGACGGGATATACGTGCCCATCACGTTCCAGGCCTTGTTCGCACCTGACCGCCGCGCGTTGCAGTTCGCGATCAAGACATTTGATCGGCGGCGATCTGGCGCTGCGAAGCATCACTAGTGGTGGTGAATTCTGGACAGTCTAGTGGCTAATTAGTAGCATCCGCCGCATACGGATCTTTCTCCTGCACGTCGATCGACGTGGGTCTATCAAGGAATCGAAATGCACGACTTCACCCATGGCGATAAAACCGTCTCTTTCACTGTCTTGAGCGGTGAAGTGGTGGGTAGCGAAAAAGTCAGCGAGACCCGTGTGACATCCACGGGCGGCGTTCATGTGAACGGTAACGACCGTGATGTGACGCCTGTGCGCGTCAGTTCTGTTTCGATCATCAATCATGAGTTCTGGGTCAAGACGCCGGACGGCGTCGAGCATGATGTAAAGCTGCGCGGCGTGGACATTCCTTTGCGCACCGGTCAGGAAATCTCTTTGATCAGTGCCTTGAACAAGGATGGTTCGCCGTTGCACACCATTTTGCAGAACCACACGGCGTCCAAGCGCTGGGTGCTGCGTGACGCGAACGTGCTGAATACCGAGCTGGAGCTGTCGCCCTTTAACTGGAAGACAGTGTTGATCGTGCTTGGATTGTGCGTCGCCGGTCTTGCTACAGCCGGGCTAGGCTTCCTGGCGGCGACGGGCTATTTTTGCTACGCGTGGTATCAGGGCTCCCAGCGCAAGAAACTGCTGATTAGCGATTTGAACGCCTACATTGAGAAGCTGGGCAATCAGGTCGCCAGTCGCGGTCAGGCGCCAAGCCCTGTTCAAGTTGAAAGCCCGGCCCAGGCTGAAATCTCTTTCCAGACCGAAAGTCCTGCACCGGCACAACCCCCTGCCGAGACTGAAAGCCCTGCGCTGAATAGCGAGAGCGTGCGCAGGGCGTTATCGCGCAATCTCTGATTTGGCTCAGAGGCACGCACAGCAAGGGGGAGCAAGCTCCCCCTTCAGTTTTCCCGGACACCGGTGACGCGGAGCGTGGGAACGATCAGCGAACTTGCCAATCAGCCGATGCTGATCGCCGGCAGGGTAGGCAATGTCACAGTCTGTTGCTTGCGTGGCGCCAGAATCTCCGCCTCGCCATCCACCACCAACTCATCGCGCTGGTTGAACACTCGCGTGGCGATGCGCACACGAAACTTCGGCAGTTTCTCGAGAATTTCCAGGCGCACCGTCAGCGTGTCGCCAATTTTCACTGGCTTCTGAAAGCTCATCGTCTGACCGATATAAATAGTCCCCGGCCCAGGCAACTCGCAAGCCACCGCCGCGCTGATCAACGCGCCGCTGAACATGCCGTGGGCGATACGCTCCTTGAACATGCTGGCGGCGGCGAATTCGGCGTCCAGGTGCACCGGGTTGTGATCGCCGGACATCGCGGCGAACAACTGAATGTCGCGTTCTTCGACGGTCTTGCTGTAGCTGGCGGTCTGGCCGACTTCGAGGGCTTCGTAAGGGGTGTTGGTAACCTGGGTCATCTGTCTCGATTCCTGTGACGAATTAAATAAATCCACAAAAAAACTATTCGGCTCTGGGTGGCCGGCGGTTGCTCAACGCCTGGGCGATCCAGTTCAGCACATCGGCCGTCACTTCGTCGCGGTTGCTCTCGTTGAACAGTTCATGCCGGGCCTGCGGGTAAATAGTCAGCTGCAGGCTCTGGCAGCCAGCGTCGCGCAGGGCGTGGGCCAGATCTTTCAGACGTTTGCTTTCGCTCACCGGATCACATTCACCGCCAATCACCAGTAGCGGCAGGCCCGGATCGATCTGGGCGAGATTGGACGCTTTGCTGATTTGCTGCAAGCCGCCGAGCAAATCGACCCACAGTTGATTGGTGCAACGAAAGCCGCAGAGCGGGTCATTGGCGTATTTGTCGACTTCGGCCGGGTCGCGGCTCAGCCAGTCGAACGGCGTGCGCGCCGGTTTGAATTTCTTGTTGAACGAGCCGAACGACAGCCATTCGATCAGCGCACTGCGTCCCTTGGGCCCTTGGCGCAGGCGTTCCAGGCGAGCAATCTGTCGCGCTGCGCGATAGAGCGCCACGGGCTGGAAGTTTGAGCCGCTGAGAATCGCCCCGTGCAGGCTGGCGCTGTGGTGCAGCAAGTAAGCCTGGGCGATGTAACTGCCCATGCTGTGGCCCAGCAGCACGATTGGCACGCCGGGATGCTGTTGGCCGATATGTTGGTTAAGGCTGGCGAGGTCGCCGACCACTTTGCACCAGCCATCATCGTCGGCGAAATGGCCCAGCGTACCGTTTTCGGCAGTTTTGCCATGTCCACGCAGGTCCGGCGCATAAACGCCGTAATCCTGATCACAGCATGCTTGCGCCAGACGGGCGTAGCGACCGCTGTGTTCTGCCATGCCGTGGGCCAGCAGGATCACCGCCTTGAGCGGCGCGGCCGGCAGCCACTGGTTGACGAAGAGGCGGCTGCGGTCACTCGCGGTCAGCCAGAAAGTGTCGTGGATCATGGCGATTCCTTTGCGTTGGACTGCATGAGACTGCTGGGTGGAAAACAGCCCCGCTGCATTGTATAGCGCATCCGTCGCCTACCGTCTGATCAGGCCACGGCAGGGCAGCAAGATTCACGCGATCTATGACGCCCGTGCGCATATTTGCCTGATTCACCATAGCTGCTAGTGTCCGGGAAGCACCGCTTTTTCAGAAGTGACAGAAAGCGGCCCCCGGATAGGCTCAGGTAAAGAGGACAAAAATAATGCAACCTGATTTCTGGAATGACAAACGCCCGGCCGGCGTGCCCCTGGATATTGATCTTGGGGCCTATAAGTCGGTGATCGAGGTGTTCGAGCGTTCCTGCAAGAAATTTGCTGACCGCCCGGCATTCAGCAACATGGGCGTGACCCTGACCTACGCCGAACTGGAACGCTACAGCGCTGCGTTCGCCGGTTACCTGCAAGCCCACACCGACCTGGTGCCGGGGGATCGCATTGCGGTGCAGATGCCCAATGTCCTGCATTATCCGATTGCCGTGTTCGGTGCCTTGCGCGCCGGGCTGATCGTGGTCAATACCAACCCGTTGTACACCGCGCGGGAAATGCGTCATCAGTTCAAGGACTCCGGTGCCCGGGCGCTGGTTTACCTGAACGTGTTCGGGCAGAAGGTTCAGGAGGTGCTGCCCGACACCGACATTCAGTACCTGATCGAAGCGAAGATGGGCGACTTGATGCCCACCGCCAAGGGCTGGCTGGTCAATACCCTGGTGAGCAAAGTCAAGAAGATGGTCCCGGACTATTCCTTGCCGCAGGCGATTTCCTTCAAGAGCGCGCTGCGTCTGGGCCGGGGCCTGGGCATCAAACCGCTGAACGTCGGCCTCGACGACATCGCGGTGCTGCAATACACCGGTGGCACCACCGGGCTGGCCAAGGGCGCCATGCTGACCCACGGCAATCTGGTGGCGAACATGCAGCAGGCGCGCGCGGTTTTGGGGCAATTCGGTGCAGACGGTCAACCACTGCTGCGCGAAGGTCAGGAAGTGATGATCGCGCCGCTGCCGCTGTACCATATCTATGCGTTCACGGCGAACTGCATGTGCATGATGGTGACCGGAAACCACAACGTGCTGATCACCAATCCACGGGATATTGGTAACTTCATCAAGGAACTGAAAAACTGGCGGTTTTCGGCGCTGCTGGGGCTCAACACGCTATTCGTCGCGCTGATGGACCATCCCGACTTCAAGACCCTGGATTTCTCCAGCCTCAAGCTCACCAATTCCGGCGGTACCGCGCTGGTCAAGGCCACGGCCGAGCGCTGGGAGCAGCTCACTGGTTGCCGCATCACCGAAGGTTACGGCCTGACCGAAACCTCGCCGGTGGCCTGCACCAACCCCTACGGCGACAAGTCGCGCATCGGCACAGTCGGCCTGCCGGTGCCGGGCACGATCCTGAAAGTGATCAACGATGAAGGCGTCGAGCAGCCGCTGGGCGAGCGTGGCGAACTATGCATCAAGGGCCCGCAGATTATGAAGGGTTACTGGCAGAAGCCCGAAGCCACCGACGAAGTGCTGGACGCCGACGGCTGGTTCAAGTCGGGCGACATTGCGGTGATCGACCCGGACGGTTTTGTGCGTATTGTCGATCGCAAAAAAGACATGATCATCGTCTCGGGCTTCAACGTGTACCCGAACGAGATCGAAGACGTGGTGATGGCCCACCCGAAAGTCGCCAACTGCGCAGTGATCGGCGTGCCGGACGAGCGTTCGGGGGAGGCGGTGAAGTTGTTTGTGGTGGCCCGTGAATCCGGGGTCAGCCTTGAAGAGCTGAAGGCCTACTGCAAAGAAAACTTCACGGCGTACAAAGTGCCCAAGCACATCGTCTTGCGTGAGTCGTTGCCGATGACGCCGGTGGGCAAGATTCTGCGGCGGGAGTTGCGAGAGATCGCCTGATCTGTGAATGGCCGCGCTTCGCGCGAATCGCGGGCAAGCCACGCTCCCACAGGTTTAGTGTTATGCACAAAGAATGTGTACGGCGCGAACCTTGTGGGAGCGGGCTTGCCCGCGATGCTTTTGAGGGAGGAGGCCCAAAGTACGGGGCTTTCAAGGCGTTATAGAATTTTTGCTCTAAAAGTGACTATTTAATATTCAAGAGTCATAAACGTGACCGTAGAGCCCGATTTAGGCTCTAGTCGGCCCTTGGCAAAGCTGCTACTCTCGGCGCGCTTTGTGACTTCTCGGCCTTGTTAAAAGCCAGACTCACCAATAATCAAACACCAATAATAATCGCATCAAATGCGGTATTTGAATTCGCGTTGCTGAGGAGTGGGCTTCCATGATCGAAGACTTTTGGAAGGATAAGTACCCAGCTGGAATTGCTGCCGAGATCAATCCAGACGAGTATCCGAATATTCAGGCAGTGTTGAAGCAATCCTGCCAACGCTTCGCTGACAAACCGGCATTCAGCAACCTGGGCAAGACAATCACCTACGGTGAACTGTACGAATTGTCCGGTGCTTTTGCCGCTTACCTGCAACAGCATACCGATTTGCAACCCGGCGATCGAATCGCCGTGCAATTGCCCAACGTGTTGCAGTACCCGGTCGCCGTCTTCGGTGCCATCCGCGCCGGGCTGATTGTGGTCAACACCAACCCGTTGTACACCGCGCGGGAAATGGAACACCAATTCAACGATTCCGGTGCCAAAGCCCTGGTCTGCCTGGCGAATATGGCGCATTTGGCCGAGCTCGTCGTGCCGAAAACCGGCGTCAAGCACGTGATCGTCACTGAAGTGGCCGACCTGCTGCCGCCGCTCAAACGCCTGCTGGTCAACAGCGTCATCAAGTACGTGAAGAAGATGGTCCCGGCGTATCACTTGCCCAAGGCCATCAAATTCAATGACGTGCTGAGCAAGGGCCATGGCCAGCCAGTGGCTGAAGCCAACCCGGCCAGCGGCGACGTTGCCGTGCTGCAATACACCGGCGGCACCACTGGCGTGGCCAAGGGCGCGATGCTGACCCACCGCAACCTGGTGGCGAACATGCTGCAGTGCAAGGCGCTGATGGGCTCCAACCTCAACGAAGGTTGCGAGATCCTGATTACCCCGCTGCCGCTGTATCACATCTATGCCTTCACCTTTCATTGCATGGCGATGATGCTGATCGGCAACCACAACATCCTGATCAGCAACCCGCGCGACCTGACGGCGATGGTCAAGGAACTGTCGAAGTGGAAGTTCAGCGGTTTCGTCGGCCTGAACACGCTGTTCGTCGCGCTGTGCAACAACGAAGCGTTCCGCAAGCTGGATTTCTCCAGTCTGAAAATCACCCTGTCCGGTGGCATGGCCTTGCAACTGGCCGCGGCCGAACGCTGGAAAGCGGTCACCGGTTGCCCGATCTGCGAAGGTTACGGCATGACCGAAACCAGCCCGGTGGCCACAGTGAACCCGAGCCAGAACATTCAGATTGGCACCATCGGTATTCCGGTGCCATCGACCCTGTGCAAAGTCATCGACGATGCCGGTGTTGAACAGCCGTTGGGTGCTATCGGTGAGCTGTGTGTGAAAGGTCCGCAAGTCATGAAGGGCTACTGGCAGCGTCAGGACGCCACCGATGAAATACTCGACAGCGAAGGCTGGTTGAAGACCGGTGACATTGCGCTGATCCAGCCAGACGGCTACATGCGTATTGTCGATCGCAAGAAAGACATGATCCTGGTCTCCGGTTTCAACGTGTACCCCAATGAGCTTGAAGACGTGCTGGCGACCCTGCCGGGCGTACTGCAATGCGCGGCCATCGGTGTGCCGGACGAGAAGTCGGGCGAGGCGATCAAGATTTTTATCGTCGCCAAACCGGGCGTGACCCTGACCAAGGAACAGGTGATGGAGCACATGCGCGCCAACGTCACCGGCTACAAAGTACCGAAAGCCGTGGAGTTCCGCGACGCGCTGCCGACGACCAACGTCGGCAAGATCCTGCGCCGCGAACTGCGCGACGAAGAGCTGAAGAAGCTGGGTGCGAAGAAAGTAGGCGCCTAGCCAAACAAAAGCCCCGCAGATGCGGGGCTTTTTGTTGCCTGACTGATCGTTCCCACGCAGAGCGTGGGAACGATCAACTTAGAGGCGGAACTGCGCGAAATTGACGTTGGTACCCGCCGGGCGCATGTCCTGCAGGTAGGAGTCCTTGTCGGCGCTCAGTTCCAGGCTCAAGGCAGCTTTACGCTTGCCCTGGTTGCGCACCACCAGGCCTTCGAGTTTCTCGCGCAGGAACACCGTCGGCACTTTCAGGTGCAGCAGTTCGTCGGTATCCGGGGTGTGCATCAGCAAGTGAATCCATTCGTACTGACCAACGGCCAGGCGCGCGACCGGAATATCGAACCAGAAGATATTGCGGTTGCGGTTCAATTCGGTGAAATGGCAGTTGTTGACGCCAAGCACAGCACCGCCGAGTTCCTGGTTTCTGCGGGCAATGGCCTGCTTTTTATCGAGTTTCATAACGTTCCTACGGGATTGGATCTTCAGCGCCATGGCCTGAATACGTTGCGCATTCTCGGGGCAAAGCCTGCAAACATAAAGCCTAACCTGCGAAATGTCCGGTTAATAAATAAATGAAACTCCGCGCAAAGGCCCTCGGTCAACCCTTGTGTAACCACTTTTCCCGTTGAAATGTTCACAGGAGAAATACCATGAGCAGCACAGGCGATAAAGTTAAAGGCATGGCAAACGAAGCGGCCGGCAACGTCAAGCAAGGCGTCGGCAAGGCCACCGGCAACGAAAGACTGCGCTCCGAAGGCGTGGCGCAGGAGAGGAAAGGAGAAACCCAGCAAGCGATCGGCAAAGCCAAGGATGCTCTTAAAAAAGGTATCGACAAGGCGTAACCCGGGCTTTGACGAGTAATAGAAACGGCCATCCGCGGATGGCCGTTTCTGTGTCAGCTTGAACTTGAACAAGGAAATTGTTTCAAAGTCGCCAAGTAGGCTACTTTGTTGTAGAAAAACGGCCTCTGAGTCGCCATGACTTCAACCTTTTTGCGGCGAAAGGAGACGCTAATGTTTTTTCCGACCATGAAAGGTTTACCCCTGCATCGGGTGATGATGCGAACGGTCACCGAGTTCGTTGACGACGAGATGTCGACCTATGCCTCGGCACTGGCCTATCAGATGCTGTTCTCGCTGTTCCCTTTCATCCTGTTCCTGATCGCCCTGATCGGCTTCTTGCATTTGCCGGACTTCTTCTCCTGGCTGCGCCTGCAATCAGAACTGGTTTTGCCACCCCAGGCGCTGGAGCAGGTGAACCCGGTGATCGACCAGCTGCAGCAATCAAAGGGGGGGTTGTTGTCGGTGGGTATCGTGATCGCTTTGTGGACCGCGTCCGCCGGTGTGCGGCTGATGATGAGCGCGATGAACGCCGCGTATGACGTGGTCGAACGCCGCCCGATGTGGAAGCGTTTTCCGCTGTCGATTTTCTACACCATCGGCATCGCCGGCATGTTGCTGATCGCCGCCGCGCTGATGGTACTCGGGCCGCAGGTGATGGGCTGGATCGCCGCGCAAGTCGGCCTTGAAGATTTCATCGTGACTGTCTGGACCATCGTTCGCTGGCCGGTGGTGGTGATTCTGCTGATGATGGCGGTGGCGCTGATTTACTACGTCATGCCCGACGTCAAACAAGAGTTTCGCTTTATCACCCCGGGTGCGGTGTTGTCCGTGGTGGTCTGGATCATTGCCTCGTTGGGCTTCGGTCTCTACGTCAAAACCTTCGCCAACTACAACGCCATGTATGGCAGTATCGGCGCGATCATCGTGTTGCTGCTGTACTTCTATATTTCCGCCGCGGTGCTGTTGCTCGGCGCGGAAATGAACGCGGTGATCGAGCACATGTCATCCGAAAACAAGAAACACGGCGAAAACGTGCCCGAAGAACCCAAACACCACGTTTCGGGGCTGGGACGGGACCACTCAATCAAGCCGACCACTGACGAAGCGATAAAATGATCCGTGAAATTCTGAAAATGGGCGATGAACGCCTGCTGCGTATTGCCCCACCGGTACCGGCAGAAATGTTTGACAGCCCCGAGTTGTGGCAATTGATCGACGACATGTTCCAGACCATGGAAAGCGTCGGCGGAGTCGGCCTGGCCGCGCCGCAGATCGGTGTCGACCTGCAACTGGTGATCTTTGGTTTCGAACACAGCGAACGCTATCCCGACGCCGAAGCGGTGCCGCAGACAATTCTGATCAATCCGCTGATCACGCCATTGAGCCCAGTCCTCGAAGAGGGTTTCGAAGGCTGCCTGTCGGTGCCGGGCCTGCGCGGGGCGGTGGATCGTTATCAGCAGATTCGTTATGAAGGCTTCGATCCCAAGGGCGAGCCGATCGTGCGCGTTGCCTCGGGATTTCATGCGCGGGTGGTGCAGCATGAATGCGATCACCTGATCGGCCGACTATACCCTTCGCGCATCAGTGATTTCAGCAAGTTCGGGTTTACCGAGGTGATGTTCCCGGACCTGGATCCAGCTGCAGACGACTGAAATCGTCCTTCGAGTCCAACACAAAACACTGTGGGAGCGGGCTTGCCCGCGAAGGGGCCGGCACATCCGGTATCAATGTTGTCAGGCAGATTGCATCGCGGGCAAGCCCGCTCCCACAGGTATTGTGTCGTTTCAGAGGGCGCGCGGTTGTTCCAGCCCCATCGCAATCATCGGCTTGCTACGCGCATAACGGCTCAACCGTTCAGCCATGGCGTAGGGCAGGGGCGGGTCGAACGTAAAACCGCGGCGCTCATAAAAGCCACGTAAATCCGGATGACAGAACAACCAGACCGGCTCTTCGAGATGCTTGACGGCGTGGTCGATCAACGCCGCGGCAATTCCTTGCTCGCGACAGCGCGGGTCGACGAACAACCCGGTCAGCCAATGCCCGCCGGCCACTGGCCGCAAACATAACGCCGCAATGATCTCATCGCGTTTTGCGACCCACAGCCGAGCGTCGCGGACTGCTTTCATCGACGATTGGTGGGCGCGGTAAAACTTGTTCATCAACGGCCATAACGGCTCGTCGAGCAAGGTGTATTGGGTGTTGGGCATGGGCCTGGACTGTCGGTGCGCAAAGCGGGTGATTATAAAAGAACGCGGGCGCCGCGATAGGTGTATACCTGATCTCACGTCCCGTATGAGTGGAGTATGTATCATGGCCAAAGGCATGGATTCAAAGAAAGCGGCAAAGAAGAAACCGGCGAAAACCGCCGATGAAAAACGTGCGGACAAGAAGGCCAAGAAGGTGGGCGTGTTCGGCCACTGATCCCGCGTCAAGGAGCCCGAGTCCTCGGGCTCCTTGTTTTTCAGGCCTATCGTAATAACCAGATAATCTGCAAGAAATCCCTGCGCCATTGCACAGAGGGGGACTGGTTCCCGATCTGAGCAAAGCCATGCCCCATTATTTTGATGCTGCCCACCGTGAAGAAATCGAAACCCTGCGCCAACGCTTGACCGCTCGCACCGAATGGCCGACCTGGCTGCTGTTGGTCGGCGTGTATGTCGGCTGGTTCAGCATTGTCCTGGGCAGCGACCGATTGGGGCTTTGGTGGAGCACGCTGTTGCTGATTCCACTGCTGGTGTTGTGGTTGTCGGTGCAGCACGAATTGCTGCACGGCCATCCCACCCGTTGGCAAACGCTGAACAAAGTCCTCGGTTATGCGCCGTTCGCGGTCTGGTATCCCTACACCCTGTACCGCGACAGTCACTTGCTGCATCACCGCGACGAAGACCTGACCGTCCCCGGTCGCGATCCGGAAAGCCGTTACCTGAGCGCTGAACAGTGGCAGCGTAGTTCGCTGTTCGAACAAGGCCTGCACTGGCTGAACAAAACCGTGCTCGGGCGCTTTGCCCTCGGTGCGCCACTGGCCTTGCTGGCACTGGCCCGGGAAGAGTTGCAACGGCTAAAAGCGGGTGAGCGCCAGGCCTGGTTGATGTGGTTGACCCACGGTGCGCTGACGCTGCTGATGCTGACGTTCATCGCGCGCTACAGCGTGTTGCCGGTCTGGCATTACCTGTTGCTGATCAGCGTGCCGGCGCTGTCGATTGCAATGATTCGCTCCTACTATGAACACCGTCCTCACGCCGTACCCGAGCAACGCACCGTGCTTAACGAAGCAGCCTGGCCGTGGCGCTGGCTGTTTCTGAACCTCAATTTTCACCTGGTGCACCACGACTTGCCGGGCCTGCCCTGGTACGACCTGCCACGGGCCTATCGCGCGCGTCGCGAGCAATGGCTGGCGCGCAGTGGCGGGTTTGTGGTGCAGGGTTATGCTCAGTTGATGCGACAGCATGGGATCAAGGCAATTGACAGTCCGCGGCATCCGTTTAGTTGATGCGTGGACACCATTGAACCCTGTGGAAGCGGGCTTGCCCGCGATTGCTATGTCACATCCAACACACCTGTTGACTGGGCCAACGCTATCGCGGGCAAGCCCGCTCCCACAGGGTTACTTGTTGTCTGGAAGATTTTGATGACTCAACACCTCGCTGAATTACTGATGTACGTCGCTCCCGAGCCGATCCGCCAGGCCAACGAGCGTTGGCTGGCGCAGATCGTCGAACGGCTCGGCAGCACTCGCCTCGATGCCGAAGGGCTATCGCTGATGGACCTTTGGCTGTCCCCGCACCTGCTGCTGACCCAGACCTGCGGCTATCCATTGATGACTGCCTTGCGCGGTCGCGTCCGGGTTATCGGTCGTCCTCGTTACGAACTTCCGGACAGCAACGGCGGTAACCATTGCAGCCTGTTATTGACTCGCGCCGACGATCCTCGATGGACCTTGTCGGCCTTCCGGGGCAGTCGTGGTGTGATCAACGGTGAAGACTCCAACAGTGGCATGAACCTGTTACGTCACCGATTGGCACCGTTGCAGCGCGACGGAGAATTTTTTGCCACTGTCGCCATCAGTGGCAGCCACCGCGAAAGCCTGCGTTGGCTGCGTGATGACCGGGCGGACCTGGCCGCCATCGACAGCGTGACTTTCGCTTATCTCGCTCAATATGCGCAGGCAGAGGTCGAAGGCCTGCGCGTGTTGGCGCGCACGGCGTTCAGCCCGACGTTGCCGTACATCGCGGTGGCTGGCACCAGCGATGAGCAGGCTGGACAGCTTCGACGGGTGATGAACATGTCATTGCGTGAGTTGCCCGATGTCGCGGAAATCCTCGGTCTGCAAGAAGTGCTGCCGGCCACCGAAAGCGACTATCAGGTCATTCTCGATTATCAGCAGGAGGCCGAAGCGCTGGGGTATGGGCGGTTGCGATGAGGCTTGTGCCGACAGTTCCATCAATCGCGGGCAAGCCACGCTCCCACAGGATTTCGGTGGACTTGTGGGAGCGTGGCTTGCCCGCGATAGCGATGTATCAGGCGCCGCTTATTTAAATTCATTTATGGAATATAAAAATTCGTTTTAAGTATTATTAATGAATAAGGCTCCTTGCTAGGATCGCGCCACCGGATCACCGGACATTCAGCGACCCCTAACCCATGGAGCCTCTATGTCCGGCGCCGACTTTTCCCATCGCAACGACGTGGGCGGACTGTTCCGCGCTCACTACAGCTGGCTATGCGCACGGCTGCGCCGATACCTGGGAGCCAATCCCAGCGTCGAAGACATTGCTGCCGAGACCTTCGTGCAGTTGCTCGAATCGCCAGGCCTGACGCCAATTCGCGAACCTCGCGCCTTGCTCTCCACCATTGCCCATCGGTTGATTTATCAGCTGTGGCGCCGTCGCGATCTGGAACGCCAGCACCTCGATCAGCTATTGCCGATTGACCCGCTTGGTGGACCATCGCCTGAAGATCTGGCGCAGTTTTCCCAGGCCCTGACACGCCTTGATCAAACCCTCGGCCGCTTGCCGGGCAAGGTCAGGGCAACCTTCCTGCTGTCGAGAGTCGACGGCCTGACCTACCCACAAATCGCCGCCGAACTGGGCATATCCCAGCGCTCGGTCAGCGTTTACATGACCCGCTCCCATGCACTGTGCGCCCAGCACAGCGCCAACGAACCCTTGAACCGATTACCCCTGAGCCGATTCCCACTGAACCAGAGGTCCGCATGAGATCGATCAAAACCCTGCTCGGCAGTTCGCTGCTGGCCCTGAGCCTTGTGGCTGGCCATGTTCCAGCCGCAGAAAAAACCACGCCCATCCACTTCGGCGACATCACTTGGGAAAGTGGCAGCCTGATCACCGAAATCCTGCGGTTGATCGTCGAGAAAGGTTACGGCTACCCGACCGACACCTTGCCGGGCAGTACCGTCAGCCTCGAAGCAGCCTTGGCGAAGAACGATATTCAAGTGATTGGCGAAGAGTGGGCGGGGCGCAGTCCGGCCTGGGTCAAGGCTGCTTCGGAGGGCAAAGTGTTCGGTTTGGGTGACACGGTCAAAGGCGCCACCGAAGGTTGGTGGGTACCGGAGTATGTGATCAAGGGCGACCCGGAACGCGGCATTAAACCTTTGGCGCCGGAGCTGAAATCCGTCGCCGACCTGGCGCGCTACAAGGATGTGTTCCGCGACCCGGAAGACCCAAGCCGCGGACGCTTCCTCAACAGCCCGACCGGCTGGACGTCGGAGATCGTCAACAGCCAGAAACTCAAGGCTTATGACCTGACTGCCAGCTACGTCAACTTCCGCACCGGTTCCGGCGCTGCGCTGGATGCCGAAGTCGCTTCATCGATCCGCCGTGGCAAACCGGTGCTGTTCTACTACTGGTCGCCGACGCCACTGTTGGGTCGCTTCAAGCTGGTGAAACTCGAGGAACCGCCGTTCGATGCGCAAGCCTGGAAGACACTGGCCGATGCCAACAACCCGAACCCCAAGGGCACGCGTTCGATGCCGGCCAGCCTGGCTATCGGTGTGTCGGCACCGTTCAAGGCGCAGTACCCGGACCTGGTGGCGTTCTTCGAAAAGGTCGATTTGCCGATCGATCTGCTGAACCAGACCCTCGGGCAGATGAGCGAAAAACGCCAGCCACCGCGTCAGGTCGCCGAAGCGTTTTTGCGCGATCAGCCGCAGGTGTGGAAGAGTTGGGTGCCGGGGGAGGTGGCCACGAAGGTGAGTGGGAGTTTGTAGTTTCTGTCCTGTGTTTTTTAGTGCCTGAACTACCGCTTTCGCGAGCAAGCCCGCTCCCACATTTTGATTGTCGGTGTTCACAAATACTGTGTTCACAGCAGATCCACTGTGGGAGCGGGCTTGCCCGCGAAGCGATCTAACGCCTTACACCAATTCCGCAGCCAACGCCGCCTTCACGGCAGGCCGCGAATCAACCCTGGCCTGAAACCGCGCCAACGCCGGCCACCGATTCAAATCGATGCCAAACACCTGCGTCCAGCGCAACACGGTAAACAGATACGCATCAGCAATACTGAATCCGCCAGCCATCAAATAACCCTGCCCCTCCAACGTCTGACTCAACACGACAAAACGCTTGAACAGCTTCTCTTTGATGAGCGCTTTCACCTCATCCGGAAACTGCGAATTGAACAACCAGCCCAGTCCGCCATGAATCTCTGTCGAAACGAAATTCGGCCATTCCTGCAAACGCACCCGCTCGAACGTCCCGTTCGCCGGTGCCAGGTTCGCCTCGGGCCGTAGATCCGCCAGGTACTGCAAGATTGCCGGGCCTTCGGTCAGCACATCACCATTTTCCATCAGCAATGCCGCGACGTAGCCTTTGGGGTTGATGGTAAGAAAGTCCTCGCCGGTGACGGTTTGCTTGGCGCTGTTGTCGACGCGGACCAACTCGAACGGCAAATCCAGCTCGCGCAGCACAATGTGCGGCGCCAATGAGCAGGCTTGCGGGGCGTAATACAACTTCATGGGCAGGGCTCTGGTTGCGGATTTGCGCCAGTGTCATAGTGCGCGGCACGCTCGGTAAAATTAATCTTTCAGAACACTGCCATTAGGAAAGCTACTGCCATGATGAATTTGATGCACTGGCGAATGGTGGTGGCGGTGGCCGATACCGGCAACATTACCCGGGCCGCCGAGCGGGTCGGAATGACCCAGTCCGGTGCCAGTCAGGCGCTGGCACTGATCGAAGAAACCCTGGGCGTTCAGCTGTTCAGCCGGGAAAACCGTCAGACCTTGCCGACCGCCATCGGCTTGCCTGTGATCGAACAGGCGCGAACCATGCTCGGTGCTCTCGAGAACATTCGCAGCACCGTCGACGCCACTAAAGATCTCCAGCGCGGGACGATTCGCCTGGCCAGTTTCCCATTGGTGCTGGCGACCTTTCTGCCCCCGCTGCTGCGCCAGTTCAATCGGCTTTACCCCGGCATTCAAGTGGTGGCGCTGGAAGTCAGCGACGATGAAGTGGAAACGTTGCTCAGTGACGGGCTGGTGGATGTCGGTGTGGTGTTGAACCCGGCGCCCGCGCGCAATGCCGGCCGTTTGGGACGCGATGCCTGGGTGGCGGTTCTGCCCGGTGGCCACCCCTTGGCGCGCCGCTCGAATGAAGAGGGCGTCTCACTGGCGGAACTGGCGGAGCAACCCTTCGTGCTGGCCACGGGCGGTTGTTCGACCAATGCCCGCAGCCTGGCCGCCGATGCCGGGCTGCAACTGCTGGATGTGCGGGCCGAGGTGCGAGAGTGGAGCAGTGCATTTACCCTGGTGCGGGAAAACATCGGCGTGACCCTGGTGCCGGAAATGACCTTGCCGACCCATCGCCAAGGCTTGCGCGTAGTGCCTGTGACGCCGCGTATCGATCGGGAGTTTGCGTTGGTGGTCGCGCCCAACAAAGAGCCTTCGGCGGCGGTGCGGGCGTTGTTGGGCATGCTCGCAGAGCGCAATCCATGTGGGAGCGGGCTTGCCCGCGATGGCGGCGTCACATTCAACACATTCGTCGACTGACATTTCGCTATCGCGGGCAAGTCGGATCGCCGCACCGCCGCTCCCACAGATTTCGCGCCTGAACTGGGCCAGTAAGTCATTCGGGGGAAATCATGGTACGCCGTTGCAGGCGTGTTCCATGAACCCCGGTCGTAGCGCCAGTCGTTGGCAATAGGCGTCGACGGCGGGGTAGTCCGGGCGCTCCATCGGTGTCATCCGCCAGCGGTTGACTGACAGCCCGATGAGAATATCGGCCAGTGTGAAGTGTGGTCCCGCAACATACGCATCGGTTGTCGCGAGTTGCTGTTCGAGGATGCCCATTTTTGCGTTCCAGCCGCGAACGCCATCAGCAATCCGTTGCGAGTCCTGAAAGTTCGGCAGTTGCCGGACCAGCGCAAAAAATGCGTAGCCCCACGACGGGTTGAGTTCGGTGGCTTGCCAGTCCATCCATTGCTCTACGCGAGCGCGGGCCGCCGGTTCAATGGGCAACAGGTCAGTATTTTGGTGTTTGCCAGCCAGGTACCGGCAAATGGTATTGGACTCCCACAGCACGCCGGCTTCATCGATGAGGACCGGCACCTGTGCGTTGGGGTTGAGCTGGAGAAATTCCGGGCTGTGGGTCGATGCGAAACCGCTGCCCCAGTCTTCACGTTCGTATGAAACGCCCAGTTCGGCGCAAGTCCACAGGACTTTTCTGACGTTGATTGACGAGGCCCGACCCAAAATCTTCAGCGTATGTCCCATTGAGCTTCTCCGTTTGCTGTTCCAGGTATCGGAATCTAGCACGCGGAGCGTGGGAATGGTCGCGCTTCAGGTGCTCTCGCGCACCTTCAATTCAAAGCCCATATCCTGCACCGGTTTGGTCACTGAATTGCCGGCCAGCAAGGTCAGCATCAGCTCCGCGGAGCGACGGCCAATGGCTTCTCGTGGGGTGCTGATGCTGCTCAGGCGAGGGACCATGTGCTCCGATGCCGGCAAGTCGTTGAAGCCGAGGATCGCCACGCGCTCGGGGATCTTGATTCCATTGCGCAACGCTTCGAGCAACGCGCCCTGGGCCAGATCGTCGTTGCCGAAGAAGATCGCGTCGACGTCTGGATGGGCAGCGAGCAGTTGCAGAAACAATTCGCCGCCCAGACCCACCGACGAGGCTCGTGGTGTCAGCACTTCCAGGGCCGGATCATACAAGCCGGCCTTTTGCAGCGCGCGACGGAAACCTTCGCCGCGCAGCAGCGTGCGTTGATCCAGTTGCGCGCCGATGTAGGCCAGGCGTTTGCGACCGCGTGACAGCAAATGCTCGGCAGCGGTTTCGCCGGCAGCGACTTGCGAAAAGCCGACACAATTGAGCCCGGCCGCGCTGTCCAGTTCCATCATGTAGACACAGGGAATGTTGCTGGCCTCGATCATTCGTCGCGAACTTTCGGTGCGGTCGAAACCGGTCAGCAACAAACCGCGAGGCTGATAAGCCATGTAATTGCGCAGCAGGTTTTCTTCTTCATCACGCGAGTAATGGAAGTTGCCGATCAGCACTTCGAAGCCCTTTGGTCGCAAAACCTGATGAATGGCTTCCAGCGTGTCGATGAACAGCAGGTTGGACAATGACGGCACCAAAACCACCACGGAATGGCTCTGGGCCGAGGCTAATGCGCGGGCGGCGGGGTTGACCACGTAGTTCAGGTCGAGGGCGGCCTTCTGGACTTTTTCCACCAGTTCGGTGGCCACCGTGCTGACGCCGCGCAGGGCGCGGGACGCGGTAATCGGGCTGACACCGGCCAGGCGCGCGACTTCGTTGAGGGTAGGACGGCCAGTGGTGCGAGTATTTTTATCGTTTTTAGGGGTAATCATCGGACGGCTTGCCAAACAAAATTCAAGGCACTAAGGTAGCGCTGTCTCGATGCAGCTGCAAATGCGTGAACGAGGTTTGCCTGATCCTCGCTTTTTGGCATCGAGAACGAACATGCTGCAACCCACAAAAATGACAAGAAGGCGTCGGCAACTTCTGCTTTTGCACTTGAGTCTTACGTAGCAAAGGTAGCGCTGTCTGCGCGCTGAGGTGTTACATGAATCATCCCATCACCGCCCTGGTCATCATGGGCGTTGCCGGTTGCGGCAAGACCTGCGTCAGCCAGTCCCTGTGCCATCTTAGCGGCGCGACCGCCATTGAAGGCGACACTTTTCACCCTGCCGCCAATATCGAAAAGATGAGCGCGGGTATCCCCCTGAATGACGAAGACCGTGCCGGCTGGCTCGACAGCCTGTGCGATGAACTGCGCCGCATCGATGCCAAGGGCGAACGCCCAGTGCTGACCTGCTCGGCCCTCAAACACAGTTACCGCGAACGCTTGCGCAGTGCCTTGCCGGGCCTGGGCTTCGTTTTCCTTGAGCTGACCCCCGAAGTCGCCGCCGATCGTGTGTCTCATCGGCCGGGCCACTTCATGCCGTCGACCTTGATCGACAGCCAGTTCGCCACACTTGAATCGCCCGTTGGTGAGCCCCTGACCCTGGCTCTGGATGCGTCCAGCCATAGCGTCGATGAGTTGGCAAAGCAGGCTCATGTCTGGTGGCTCGATCATGGCTTGAAACTCGCCAGTTGAGTTTTACTCCAAAAGATAGCGCTGTCCTGACGGCTTCTGATTAACCGCTTTAATAACAACAACAAACAGGAGACACCCCTAATGTTTGGCATGTCCCACGAGACGTTTCTGCTGCTAGATGCAGTGGTCACGGTGATCGGGCTTATCGTCCTGATCACCAAGTTCAAGTTGCACCCATTCCTCGCACTGATCATCGCAGCCGCCTTCCTCGGGCTGACGTCCGGCATGCCGATCGGCACCATCATCAAGGCGTTCCAGGACGGCTTCGGTGGCGTTCTTGGTTTTGTCGGCATCATCCTGGCGCTGGGCACCATGCTCGGCAAAATGATGGCCGAATCAGGCGGTGCGGATCAGATTGCGCAGACGTTGATCCGCGCCTTCGGCAAGGACAAGGTGCAGTGGGCAATGATGTTCGCCGCGTTCCTGGTCGGCATTCCGCTGTTCTTCGAAATCGGCTTCGTGCTGCTGATTCCGCTGGTGTTCATCGTGGCCCGTCGCACTGGTGTGTCGATCATCAAGATCGGTATCCCGCTGCTGGCTGGTCTGTCCGCGGTACACGGCCTGGTGCCGCCGCACCCGGGTCCGCTGCTGGCCATCGGTGTGTTCGGTGCCGACATCGGTAAAACCATTCTTTACGGTCTGATCGTTGCGTTGCCGACCGCTATTATCGCCGGTCCGATCTACGGCACGTTCATTGCCAAGCACATTCCTGGTCATCCGAATCAGGAACTGGTGGATCAACTGGTGCGCGATGAGGATGCAGGCGATCTGCCGAGCTTCGGCATTACCTTGGTCACCGTGCTGTCGCCCGTGTTCCTGATGCTGCTCAAGACCTTTGCCGATGTGGCGCTGCCGGACGGCAACTTCTTCCGCGCCTTCATGGACCTGATCGGTCACCCGATCTCGGCGCTGCTGCTGGCATTGCTGCTGTCGCTGTATACCTTCGGCTACAAGCAGGGCATCGGTTCCAGCCAAATGATGAAATGGCTGGATGCAAGCCTTGCACCGACCGCCGCGATCATTCTGATCATCGGTGCCGGTGGCGGCTTCAAGCAGATGTTGGTAACCAGCGGTGTAGGTGATGTGATCGGTCACATGGCGGTGGCGGCACAGATCTCGCCGATTCTGCTGGCCTGGCTGGTGGCGGCGGTGATTCGCATCGCGACCGGTTCGGCAACCGTGGCAACCATTACTGGCGCAGGCATCGTGGTGCCGGTGGTGGGGATGATTCCGGGCGTGAACCGTGAGCTGCTGGTGCTGGCCACCGGTGCCGGTTCGTTGATCCTGTCCCACGTTAACGACGCAGGTTTCTGGCTGGTGAAGCAGTACTTCAACATGACCGTAGCGGAAACCTTCAAGACCTGGACCGCGATGGAAACCATCCTGTCCGTGGTGGGCCTGGGCTTCATCCTGCTGTTGTCGTTGTTCGTTTAAGCGATTCGACAGACACAAAAAAACCGCAGTGATGCGGTTTTTTTGTGGGTGATCGATTTCAAGGCTGAACATAAAACCAATGTGGGAGCGGGCTTGCCCGCGATGGCGGCTGGTCAGTCACATTAATGTTGAATGTGATGCAGTCATCGCGGGCAAGCCCGCTCCCACAGGTTACGTGTTAGCCGTTAGTTTTCGGTACCAGCCCATCCGCCCGGAACATCCCGCGAATCCCGCGCACGGCCTGACGAATCCGGTCCTGGTTTTCGATCAGCGCGAAGCGCACATGATCATCCCCATACTCGCCAAATCCCACACCCGGTGAGACACAGACCTTGGCCTCGGCCAGCAGTTTCTTGGCGAACTCCAGCGAGCCCATGTGTGCGTAAGCCTCGGGAATCTTGGCCCAGACATACATCGATGCTTTCGGGTTTTCGACCATCCAGCCCAGTTCATGCAGGCCTTTGACCAGTACGTTGCGCCGCTGCCGATACTGATCGGCAATGTCTTTGACGCATTGCTGATCGCCTTCCAGCGCCGCGATGGCCGCGACTTGCAGCGGGGTGAACGTGCCGTAGTCGTGGTAGCTCTTGATCCGCGCCAGGGCGTTGACCAGCTCTGGGTTGCCGACCATGAAACCGATGCGCCAGCCCGCCATGTTGTAGCTCTTGGACAGGGTGAAAAATTCCACCGCAATGTCCTTGGCGCCGGGCACTTGCATGATCGACGGGGCTTTCCAGCCGTCGTAGACGATGTCGGCGTAGGCCAGGTCGTGCACCACCAAAACGTCGTACTGTTTGGCGAGGGCGATCACCCGCTCGAAGAAATCCAGCTCCACGCACTGAGCGGTAGGGTTGGACGGGAAACCGAGGATCATCATCTTCGGTTTCGGGATCGAGCCGCGAATCGCCCGTTCCAGCTCGGCGAAGAAATCCACGCCAGGGATCAGTGGCACCGACCGCACTTGGGCGCCGGCAATCACGGCACCGTAGATATGAATCGGGTAGCTCGGGTTCGGCACCAGCACAGTGTCGCCCTGGTCGAGGGTGGCCAGCATCAAATGCGCCAGACCTTCCTTGGAACCGATGGTGACGATGGCTTCGGTTTCAGGGTCGATATCAACTTCGTAGCGATCCTTGTACCAGTTGGAGATCGCCCGGCGCAGGCGCGGAATCCCTTTGGACGTGGAATAGCCATGGGTGTCTTCACGCTGGGCGACGGTGACGAGTTTTTCGACGATGTGCGGCGGCGTGGCGCCGTCGGGGTTGCCCATGCTCAAGTCGATGATGTCTTCGCCACGACGACGGGCGGCCATCTTCAGCTCGGCAGTGATGTTGAAAACGTAAGGGGGGAGTCGATCTATGCGCGCAAAGCGGCGCGGCGAACCTTGTTCGGCCATTGTTGCCTCGGATAACGTAAGCGCCCGGAACCGTCCGAGCGACGCTGGCCACTGCGGTGGCCTGTGGCGGAATGTAAGGGCAGTCGTGGCAAACTGTCTAGCCTGCGCATCAATAAATTTTTCCCAAGGATATGGTCGATGGAATTTACCAGTGGCTTCTTGTTGAGCCTTTCGCTGTGCCTGGACATCGGCGTGGCCAATATCGCGATGATCACGCTGGCGATGCAGCGCGGCTATTTTCAAGGCTTTGCCCTGGGGCTGGGGACGTGTGTCGGCGACCTGATTTACGCCGTGCTGGCCTTGGCCGGCATGACCGTATTGCTGCAGTACGAGACCGTGCGCTGGGTGTTGTGGATTGGCGGGTCGGCGTTGCTGGTGTATTTCGCGGCGAAGATGATTTATTCGGCGATCCACCATGAAGCGCTGTTGGCGCAAACCCCGGAGGTGGGGCATAACTCGCACCGGCGCGAGTTTTTTCGCGGGATTTTTCTCGCCATGTCATCGCCCAGTGCCATTCTCTGGTTCGCCGCGGTGGGCGGCACACTGATCGCCCGTTCCGGCGGTGGTGGCCCGCTCAGTTCGGCGCTGTTTCTCGGCGGTTTCCTGTGCGCCGGGGTGCTCTGGTGTGTCGGTCTGTGCTTCGCTGCGAGCCACGGTGGCAAACTGCTCGGTGACAAATTACTGCGTTATTCCTACATGGCATCGGCAGCGATCTTCTGCTATTTCGCGGTCTACGTGATCCTATCGGGTTATAACGAGTTCATCGGTCCAGGCGCCATCGAACAGTTGCACGCACTGTAATTGGGCGAATCGGGTTTGGCTTCTATACTCCCAGCCGAACCCACCTTTTGTACCAGGAGTTGAGTCATGGATGAGCAAACAGGCGTCGAAACGGCCGAGCCACGCTTCGAAAACGGGCACTTCATGCTCATAGCGGGGCTTGGTGGACGATTTACAGCGGATACGACCAAAGCGATCCCCGACCTATGGGAGAAATTCATTCCCGAGATTGGCAAAATTCCCGGTCAGAAAAGCGAAGTAACCTACGGCATCTGCTGCAATCCGGATGGCAAGGGTGGTTTCGAGTACATAGCCGGTGTCGAAATCAGCAAACTCGACGACCTGCCCGAGAAGTACCGCTGGATCGAAGTTCAGCCTCAGAAGTATGCAGTCTTCGAACATAAGGGCTCTCTGGATACCTTGCCCCAGACCTTTCAATACATCTGGAAAACCTGGTTGCCGAAGTCCGGTCATGAAGCTGCGGACGCGCCGGAGTTCGAACGCTACAGCGACGATTTCAACCCGAAGCTCAATACCGGCGTGCTGGAAATCTGGCTGCCGCTCAAGGCGTAATGGCCTGGATCGAGAGGCGGATCGGTGATTCGCCTCTCGATGTCGTGTTGATGCTGATTTATGATCCCCAACCTTTCCCACGCCGATTCCGAGCTGCCATGAACACCGTCATCCGCCACGTCAGCCCCGCTGATCTGGACCGCTGCTATGCCATCGAAACCGTTGCCTACGAAGGCGATGAAGCCGCCACCCGCGAGAAAATCGCCACCCGCATCGCCACCTGGCCCGAGGGCTTCATCGTTGTTGAAGTGAATGGCGTTGTAGCCGGTTTCATCAATTCCGGTGCGGCGTTTGAGGTGGAGATGTCGGACGAGGCGTTCAAGGAGCTGATCGGCCACGACCCGGCCGGCCCGCACGTAGTGATCATGTCAGTGGTGGTGCATCCGGACTACCAAGGGCAGGGTCTGGCGAAACGCTTGCTGGATGAGTTCATCCAGCGCATGCGCGCACTGAACAAGGCCAGCATCCATCTGATGTGCAAGGAGCGGCACATTGCGCTCTATGCCGGGTTTGGTTTTGCCTACATCAAGCCTTCGGCGTCCGACCATGGCGGGATGGCGTGGCATGAGATGGTGTTGGAGTTCTGACCAATCTGTCAGGACGCCGCAAACCCCTGTGGGAGCGAGCTTGCTCGCGATAGCGGACTCTCAGTCGACTTGGATGTTGACTGACACACCGTCATCGCGAGCAAGCTCGCTCCCACAGGGGTGGTGTTGATCGCACGCCTCAATCGATCCCGACAAACCCCCCGGTCTGGTGCTGCCACAACCGCGCATACAAGCCGCCATGGGCCAGCAGTTCGGCGTGGCTGCCGGTTTCGGCGATCTTGCCGTTTTCCAGCACCACCAAGCGGTCCATCCGCGCGATGGTCGAGAGGCGGTGGGCGATGGCGATCACGGTTTTGCCCTGCATCAGGGTTTCGAGACTTTCCTGAATCGCCGCTTCGACTTCCGAGTCCAGTGCCGAGGTGGCTTCGTCCATGATCAGGATCGGCGCGTCCTTGAGCAGCACCCGGGCGATGGCAATCCGCTGACGCTGGCCACCGGAGAGTTTCACTCCGCGTTCACCGACGTGAGCATCGAAACCGGTGCGGCCTTCAGAGTCCGACAGTAAGGGGATGAATTCGTCGGCACGGGCCTTGTGTACCGCTTCCCAGAGTTCGGCATCGGTGGCGTCGGGTTTGCCGTACAGCAAATTGTCGCGGATCGAACGGTGCAGCAGCGAGGTGTCCTGGGTGATCATGCCGATGCGTTCACGCAGGCTTTCCTGGCCGACTTCGGCGATGTTCTGGCCGTCGATGAGAATCCGCCCGCCCTGCACGTCATAGAGGCGCAACAGCAGATTGACCAGCGTCGATTTGCCGGCACCGGACGGGCCGATCAGGCCGATTTTCTCACCGGGTTTGATGGTCAGGTTGAGGTCGCCGATGATCCCGCTTTTCTTGCCATAGTGAAAATCGACGTGATCGAAACGCACCTCGCCACGCGCCACGTTCAAAGGCTTGGCCTGCTCACGGTCGGTGATGCTGACTGGCTGGGAAATGGTCTGCAAACCGTCCTGAACCATGCCGATGTTTTCGAAAATGCCAGTGACCACCCACATGATCCAGCCAGACATGTTGACGATGCGGATCACCAGGCCTGTGGCGAGGGCGATGGCGCCCACCGTGATCAGCGATTGCGTCCACAGCCACAGGGCGAGACCGGTGGTGCTGACGATCAGCAGGCCGTTCATGCTGGTGATGGCAACGTCCATGCTGGTTACCACACGGCCGGCCAGTTGGGCTTTTTCGGTTTGCTCCTTGATCGCTTCGCGGGCGTATTGCTGCTCGAAGTTGGTGTGGGCGAACAGCTTCAGGGTGGTGATGTTGGTGTAGCCATCGACGATCCGTCCCATGAGTTTGGAGCGCGCATCGGACGACACCACCGAGCGTTCCTTGACCCGTGGCACGAAGTAGTAGAGGGCGCCGATGAAGGCGGCGATCCAGGTCAGCAGCGGGATCATCAGGCGCCAGTCGGCTTCGGCGAACAGCACGAGTGAACTGATCGCGTAGATCAGCACGTGCCATAGCGCGTCCACCGCTTGCACAGCGGAATCTCGCAACGAGTTGCCGGTCTGCATGATGCGTTGGGCGATGCGCCCGGCGAAGTCGTTCTGGAAGAAATTGAGGCTCTGTTTGAGCACATAACTGTGGTTTTGCCAGCGGATCAGGCTGGTCAGGCTGGGGCTCAAGGTCTGGTGCACCAGCAAGTCATGCAAGCCGACGAATATCGGGCGCAGGACCAGCGCAACCACCGCCATCCAGGCCAGTTCGATGCCGTGTTCCTTGAAAAAATTGACGTTGGGCGTGCCTTGGGCGAGGTCGATGATGCGGCTCAGATAGCTGAACAGCGCCACTTCGATCAGCGCGCCGAACAGGCCGACGATCAGCAGGGCGGCGAAACTCGGCCAGACCTGCTTCAGGTAATAGGTATAGAAGGGGAGAACCCGATCCGGCGGAGCCGCCGTCGGTGCATCGCGGAAAATGTCGATCAGTTTTTCAAAACGGCGATAAAGCATCAATTCTTCGCCCGCGCACGGGCTCTCCTTTAAACGATATGAGCGGCGCCGGAGGAACCGGCGACCGCTCAAAACTCCCTGTCCAGCTTACTCTCAGTCGATGCGCTTGGCCGACTTGATGAAGACAGGGTCGGCCGGCACGTCTTTCATGCCGCTTTTGGTGGTGGTCTGGGAGTTGACGATGACATCGACGACGTCCATGCCTTTAACAACTTTACCGAACACGGCATAGCCGTCGCCCTGGTCCAGGAAGTCGTTGTCTTTGACGTTGATGAAGAACTGGCTGGTGGCCGAATCCGGGACGGAAGTACGAGCCATGGACAGCGTGCCACGCACGTTATGCAGTCCGTTTTTGGATTCGTTCTTGATCGGCGCCTTGGTTTCTTTTTGCTGCATCTGTTGAGTGAAACCACCGCCCTGGACCATGAACCCAGGAATCACACGGTGAAAAATCGTGTTGTTGTAGAAGCCGCTGTCGACGTACTCAAGGAAGTTCTTGGTACTGATCGGCGCTTTAACCGGGTCCAGTTCGATTTCGATCTGGCCGTTGGTGGTTTCCAGCAGCACGTGCGGCGCCTTGGCGGGTGTGGCGGCCATCAGGTTGGCGGCAAACAGAACGGAGCCGGCGACGAGGGCGATTTTTTTCAGCATGGGTCAGTGATCCTGAGTGGTGGTGTCGACTGCGGTGAGAAACTCGAGCAGCGTTTGGTTGAAGCGTTCGGGTTGATCCAGCGGGGTGGCGTGACGCGAGTCGGCGATCACCACCAGCCGCGCATCGGGCAGCAGTTTTACATAGGTTTCTTTCAGCGCGACCGGGGTGTAGTCACGGTCGGCGCTGACGATGAGGGTTGGACAGGAGACCTTGGAAAGTCGTTCCTGAACCCCCCAGCCAACGATCGCATCGAAGCTGGCGAGATAAGCATGTTTGTCGTTTTTTGCCCAGCGCGCCGCTATTTTTTGTCGTAGCGAAGCTTGCTCGGGTTTGGGAAACAGCTTGGCACCCAGGGCCTTGCCGATGGTGCCCATGCTCAGCGCGCGCATCAGACTCCAGCGCTTGAACCACTGCCAGTAATCGTTGCGGCTGCGCCGTTTGACCTCGGGCGCGCTGTTGACGATGCACAGGCTCTTGAGCAGTTGCGGCTGGTCCACCGCCAGTTGAAAAGCGATCATGCCACCCATCGAAAGCCCGACAAGATGTGCAGGGCCAAGATTCAAGTGTTCCATCAACGCAATCAGGTCGGCGCTGAACCCGGCGATGCTGTAACGCTCGCGGGGTTTGTCGGAGCGCCCGTGGCCGCGCACATCCGGGACAATCACCCGATGATGGGCCGAGAGCGCCGGGATCTGCATTTCCCAGTCCAGGGTGCTGGAACCCAGCCCGTGAACCAGCAGCAACGGCGTGCCCTGGCCATATTCCTCATAGTGCAGGTTGCAACCTTCATGTTCGAAATAGGCCATGGGTACACTCCGTGTCAGGCTTGTTCAGGGGCGGCGAAGGGCGCATCCAGCGGCGCGGTATCGAAGGTGCGCAGCAGTTCGATGAGAATCTGCGTGGCCGGGCCCAAGGGTTTGTCCTTGTTTGAATACAGATAGAAGCTCGGGTTGCGACTGCCACCCTGGTCCAACGGTAGCACTTTGAGCGTCCCTTCCTTCAGTTCGCGCTCGATCATGTGCCGGGGCAGCCAGGCGAAACCCAGACCGCTGCTGACGAAAGTCGCGGCGGTGGCCAGGCTGCCAACGGTCCAGCGCTGTTCGGCGCCGAGCCAGCCGACGTCTCGCGGTTGTTGACGGCCGGAGTCGCGGATCACCACTTGCATCTGGCTTTCCAGGTCCTGGAAGTTCAGTTCGCGGTTCAGACGATGCAAGGGATGCTCGGGGTGGGCGACTGCGATAAATTCGACGTCGCTCAATTCTGCGCCCAGATAACCGGGAATGCTGAAACCGGTGATGGCCAGATCGGCCACGCCTTCAAGCAACACTTCCTCGACACCCGACAACACTTCTTCGCGCAGACGCACCCGGCAGCCACGGCTTTGCGGCATGAACGCGGTCAGTGCGCGAACGAGGCGGGCGCTGGGGTAGGCGGCATCGACCACCAGCCGCACTTCCGCTTCCCAGCCTTGCTCCATGTGATGGGCCAGGTCTTCCAGTTGGCTGGCCTGTTTCACCAATTGCCGGGAACGGCGCAACAGTACGCCGCCGGCTTCGGTGAGCACCGCTTTACGGCCGTCGATGCGCAGCAATGGCACACCGAGTTGGTCCTGCATGCGCGCTACGGTGTAGCTGACCGACGATTGCGAGCGGTGCAACGCTTCGGCGGCCTGGGCGAAACCGCCGTGATCGACCACGGCCTGCAATGTTCGCCATTGATCAAGGGTCACGCGGGGCGCTTTCATGTTGAGCTCCTCTTGTCCTAAGCTGGCAGTCCCTATTGGAGGCTGCTGAATGAAAAAACTTTGTTGTGTGATGGCGGGTTGTGCGGTGTTGGCGATGTTGCCGCTGACTGCATTTGCTTATCCGATCGACGTTCAAAAGCAATTGAACGGCTTGAGCATCGACTACAACGCCTTTGATACAGATGCCGATATCGCCTCCATTCAAGTGAACAACTACGGCACCACCGATGCGATCTGTAAGGTAGTTTTCAACAATGGCCCGGAAGCGCCCCGGACCCGCAACATCGAAGTGGCCGCCGGAAAACACAAAAATGCTACCGCCAAGTTCAACCGGACCATCATCAAGATGCGTATCAACCTGACCTGCACCCCGAAATGACATCGAGCGGAGCAAGCCGGCTGGGGCATGCTCCGCTTATAAACGAATTTATCGATGCTTTATAGCAGTTATTTGCGCTTTTTGATCGATATGACTCTGTTTAACCTTCACTCCATCGACCTACAGCATTCTCAGATGGAGGCTACATCCCATGTCCCGTGTTCTGATCATCGAAAGCAGCGCCCGTCAGCAAGACTCGGTTTCCCGCCAGCTGACCCAGACCTTCATCAGCCAATGGAAAGCCGCACACCCAGCCGACCAGATCACTGTCCGTGACCTGGCCACCACCCCGGTGCCGCACCTGGACATCAACTTGCTGGGCGGCTGGATGAAACCTGCCGAACAACGCAATGACATCGAGCAAGCCTCGCTGGAACGCTCCAACCTGCTGACCGATGAACTGCTGGCCGCCGACGTGCTGGTGATGGCTGCGCCGATGTACAACTTCACCATTCCGAGCACCCTTAAAGCCTGGCTCGACCACGTGCTGCGTGCCGGCGTGACTTTCAAGTACACCGAAACCGGCCCGCAAGGTTTGCTCAGCGGCAAACGCGCTTATGTGCTGACCGCTCGCGGTGGTATCCATGCCGGAGCCGCCTCGGATCACCAGGAACCGTACCTGCGACAGGTCATGGCCTTCATCGGCATCCACGACGTAACGTTCATTCACGCCGAAGGCATGAACCTGGGCGGCGGCTTCCAGGAGAAAGGCCTGAACCAAGCCAACGCCAAGCTTTCCCAGGTCGCCTGAGCCGTTAATCGCCAGATAATCGCTGGATGCTCTAGTGACCTGGCGCAACCCTTCAAGCCTGTACGCGCATCGAACCTCCCTTTGCACTTGTTGCTCCTGAGTGCTCTAGCCCGATTGAACGCATTAGCGAGATCGGGCTTTTTTTTGCCTGCGATTTAGTGAATGAGCACACAAAACCCTGTGGGAGCGGGCTTGCCCGCGATGGCGGTGTGTCAGGCCGCATTGAATTCGACTGACACACCGCCATCGCGGGCAAG